>NZ_JBQDEX010000122.1:0-7181 GCF_052084945.1 Oceanisphaera sp. | reverse complement strand
GACTTGCCCCGTGTCAGTGGATGCGCATTATAGGGAAGCCATGATTTGACGCAAGTGTTTTTTGTTATTTTTATTAAAAAAAGTCATTACGTACAAAAAATAAGCTCAAACGACTCTTTTACTAACTTTACTGCTGTTTATTCGTACTTATTACGTGCCACTAGTTGAGCAAACTCTTTTACTTTATTCCAATCAGTAAATTCTAAGTCTTGGCTAGTGTCGGTACTGCCGCCTGTCATCTTCATAATCATCTGGATGAGTCGGGCTTGCCACCAAGTGTACTCACTGTATTTAAGCGCACCGGCAAATACCGCTATATTTCTTGGTCGCCAACGAGACTTCTGTAAAAACTTTTTAATATAAGCGTTATTCTCAGGTACGGCTTTTTCAGGCTTACGCGCGGTTAGGCACACACAGAAGAAGCTAGCGTCAGCTGCCGCAAGTTGTTCACTGTGAATATTGATAAAGTTATAGAGGTCGGAATGAAACTTACCATAGCGAATAGAGGCACCAATTAGTACCTTGTCATACTTACTCAGGTTTCTGCGAATTGAGCCATGCAAGTCAGCCAGCTCCACTTCGTAATCATTAAACTCACCTTGCATCGCATCAATGATCTTTTGTGTCTGACCATTACGAGATGAATAAAGTACTAATAGCTTTTCCATAAACTCCTCTTAGCTACGCCAAAACGCTGGCGTAAACAGTACCAGCAAGGTAAAAATTTCCAATCGACCAAATAACATGGCCAAGATCATAATCCACTTAGCCGCATCGGAAGTGGTACCAAAGTTAGCGGCTACATCCCCCAATCCTGGACCTAAGTTGTTGAGGGTAGCCACTACGGCTGTAAATGCCGTCAACTCATTCATGCCAGTCGCTAACAGCGCCAGCATGCACAATACAAACACTAAAGCATAAGCTGCAAAGAATCCCCATACCGCTTCTACCACTTTATCAGCTAATGCTTTATTGCCAAGTTTTATTCGATACACGGCTCTGGGGTGAACTAACCGCTTTAGCTCTCGCATACCCTGTAAGTTCAACAGCATAATTCGCACCACTTTCATGCCGCCGCCAGTACTCCCTGCACAACCACCAATAAAAGAGGCCATCATTAATAATACAGGCACAAATAGTGGCCATGTAGCAAAGCCAGTGGTACTAAAGCCTGCGGTGGTGGCGATAGAGACCGACTGAAATAAGGCTTGATCGAGCGCTTGCCAAGGGTTGCTGTAAACCTGATGACTGAGTAGGGCAGCCATGCAAATGAGCGTTAGCACAATTTGTACGCCAATAAACACTTTTACTTCAGGGTCAAAACGGTATACCGACAACCTAAGCCCTCGGTTAGCAAAGGCGGCAAAGTGCAGACTAAAGTTAACACCGGCAATCATAAGAAAGACTACAATAATGAAGTTAATCATGGGGCTGGCAAAATGACCGACACTGGCGTCGTAAGTAGAGAAGCCACCAATAGCAATGGTCGAGAATGCATGGCAAATCGCATCAAACAAATTCATGCCTGCAAGCCACAATAGTAAGGCACAGCTAATGGTCAGTACTAGGTAGATATACCAAAGAGTTTTCGCCGTCTCGGCGATCCTGGGGGCGACTTTATTATCTTTAACAGGCCCTGGTATTTCAGCACGAAACAGCTGCATGCCCCCGATGCCGAGAATAGGGAGTATGGCCACCGCCAATACGATAATCCCCATACCACCCAGCCATTGCAGCATTTGCCGATAAAATAAAATCGCTTTGGGTAGATTATCTAACCCACTAATCACGGTCGCGCCGGTTGTTGTCAGCCCAGAGAACGACTCGAAGAAAGCGGCGGCCACCGTCATGTCTAGCTCGGCACTTAATATAAAGGGAATCGCCCCCACGCTACCCAGTACCGTCCAAAACAGCACCACAATGAGGAAACCTTCTTTAGAACGTAGCTCTTTACTATGGGTTCGGTTAGGGAACCATAGCGCAATGCCTAAGATAAGGCATATTACAAAAGCGCTAAAGAAATCGAGGCCAGCACCATCTCGATAAATATATGCCACTAATGCCGGAGCCAGCATGGTCACGCTAAATAAAGCAACAAGAATGCCTACAATGCGGATAATAGTGCGTATATGCATGGTGTTTCCAATCAATATAAAAGCTGCGTTCACGTCATCAGTTTCACGCTGTACGCCATACGTTAACGCTTGGCGCTAGAGGCTTGTTTCACTTGTCATCCAAGAGCTTAGCAACCACTCGTCCTTGACTACGATCTAATAGTTGAGCGCAAAAGTCGGCGACATCACGGCTTTCTACCGCCAATATACCACTCACTTGCGCTCCGTAGTCTACGCTTTGCCAGTGGGCCTTATACTCTGCTAGCAAAAACTCCACCACCGGCATATCAGCATAGTGCACGGTAATGCTTAGCTCAGAAAAAAGTCGCCGCTCCGTTAAGGAAAGTTCAGCCAGCGCCATCGATAAAGTACCGCCATAAGCACGCACTAATCCCCCCGTGCCCAGCTTAATACCGCCAAAATAGCGCACCACAACTGCGGTTATTTCACCCACTCCTGAACCTTGTAACTGCGCCAGCATCGGCTTACCTGCCGTGCCCGATGGCTCACCATCATCACTAAACCCCAATACTCGAGAGTCACTGGGTTGGCCAGCCACAAAAGCCCAGCAATGATGGCGCGCTGTGGGCTCTTTCGCTCGAATGCGCTCGACAAACGCCTTGCCCTCTTCGGGAGTTGGCGTGTGACCTATATACGCGATAAAGCGGCTTTTTTTAATCTCCTGTTCCCATATTAGTGGTTCAGCAGGGATCAAGTAGGGAGACAATGTCATGGTATTTACTCCCAATTCAGAATGCATACGCTTTATATGAGATGTTAGCCACAACAAGAGCGCATTAAAAAATAGCGCAACATTGTTGCTGAATTGCGCTTAGTTGTCATCTTTTGCGCATAGGGGATCCTTCTTTTTTGTTATTAACAGACACGCAACACAATTAAAACGTTTGTTTGAATTAGCTATTGAACTCTGATGGTTTTCTGTTCATAGTCATGCTATCTCTGCTTGCCAGCCGAGCAGCCCAAGGGAACTAAGGAGACATGAAAATGATCTACCAAGGCGACGCCCTCTCAATTGAGATAGTAGAAGGCAATATTGCTAAGCTCTGTTTTAATAGTAAAGGCAGTATTAACAAACTAGACAGTGCCACCCTAGCTTCACTTGACCAAGCGGTGAGCGCATTAGAACAAAGGTCTGACCTCGCAGGCTTAATGCTCACCACAGCTAAAGACGCTTTTATTATGGGCGCCGACATTACCGAGTTTTTAGCTATGTTCGACTTGCCAGAGGCCACCCTAGGTAACTGGTTAACCCAAGCGAATCAGCTTTTTAATCGTATTGAAGACTTACCCTACCCTACCGTATCTGTGGTGCGCGGTTATGCCTTAGGCGGTGGGTGTGAATGTATATTAGCAACGGACTTTCGCATTGGGGATGCCAGTGCTCGTATTGGTTTACCAGAAACCAAGCTCGGCATAATGCCAGGCTTTGGGGGTACGGTGAGGTTGCCGCGCTTAATAGGTGCCGACAACGCACTTGAATGGATCACTACAGCTAAAGATCATAAAGCAGCCGCCTGTTTAACCGTCGGCGTATTAGATGCCATTGTTGATACCGAGCAGCTTGAAGCCTCGGCAATACAGCTATTAAAAGATGCCGCAGCAGGCAAGCAAGATTGGCAAGGCCGGCGTGCACAAAAGACGGCACCATTAACGCTCGATAAGCTTGAAGCCGCCATGAGTTTTAGTACTGCCGAGGGCATGGTGGCTGCCAAAGCGGGCCCGCATTACCCAGCACCTATGCTCGCGGTAAACACCATAGCCGCCGCGGCAGGGCTTGGCCGTGATCAGGCATTGGCACTTGAGCAAGAAAACTTCGTTAAACTCACCCAAACCTCAGTTGCCCGGGCCTTAGTGGGTATTTTTCTTAATGATCAATTTATTAAGGGTAAGGCCAAACGCGCGGCTAAAGCAGCGCCTGCGACTAAGAAGGCCGCCGTACTTGGTGCAGGTATTATGGGCGGCGGTATTGCGTATCAGTCGGCATCAAAGGGCATACCGGCGGTGATGAAAGATATTAACGACGCCGCATTAGCGCTAGGTATGACGGAAGCGGGTAAGCTACTGAATAAACAACTAGAACGCGGTCGCATTGATGGTAAACAGCTGGCTCAGGTGCTCGCTAGCATTACTCCTACGCTAAGCTATGACGCCTTACAAGGCGTGGATACCGTAGTAGAAGCCGTGGTTGAAAACCCTAAAATTAAAGGCCAAGTGCTAGCAGAAGTAGAAGCAAGCGTCAGTGATGATACCGTTATTGCCTCTAATACCTCGACCATACCTATTTCGGCACTGGCCAAGCATTTAAAGCACCCTGAGCGCTTTTGCGGTATGCACTTTTTTAACCCAGTGCATCGTATGCCACTGGTGGAAATTATCCGCGGCGAATATACCTCTAATGAGACCATTAATAAGGTGGTGGCTTACGCGGCTGCTATGGGTAAGTCGCCCATAGTGGTCAACGATTGTCCGGGTTTTTTCGTTAACCGCGTATTGTTCCCCTACTTCTTTGGTTTTAGCCAATTAGTCGCCGACGGGGCTGACTTTGTTAAGGTCGACAACGTGATGGAAAAACAGTTTGGCTGGCCCATGGGTCCGGCCTATCTGCTTGATGTGGTAGGCATAGATACCGGGCACCATGCGGCGGCTGTTATGGCCGATGGCTTTCCTGAGCGCATGAGCAAGTCAGGCAAAGACGCCATTGATGTTATGTATGAGGCCAAACGTTTTGGTCAAAAAAATGGCAAAGGCTTTTATGCGTACAGTCAAGATAAGCGAGGCAAGCCTAAGAAAGACGCCGATCCTGAAAGCTATCAGCTGTTAACGGCCATAACGGATCAATCTGTCACCTTTACCGACGACGATATTATTGCGCGCATGATGATCCCCCTGATTAATGAAGTGGTACTTTGTTTAGAAGAAGGCATTATTGGCTCCCCTGCCGAAGCCGATATGGCGCTCGTTTATGGTATTGGCTTTCCGCCCTTCCACGGCGGGGTATTCCGCTATCTTGATAATATGGGCCTGACTGAATATATCGCCCTGGCAGATAAATTTGCTCATCTTGGTCCGCTGTATCAAGTGAGTGACGGCCTACGTGACATGGCCGCAAACAAACACCTTTTCTACCCACTGGCGCAGGAGACCACAGCATGAACCAGGCATTAAATGAGGTCGTGATTGTTGACTGTATTCGCACTCCCATGGGCCGCTCTAAAGGTGGTGCGTTTCGCCACGTTAGGGCCGAAGATTTATCTGCACACCTAATGCAAGGCTTGCTGGCCAGAAACCCAGCATTAGCCGCCAGCGATATTGAAGATGTGTATTGGGGTTGCGTGCAACAAACGCTAGAGCAAGGTTTTAATATTGCCCGCAACGCCGCTTTGCTTGCCGGCTTACCGAAACAAGTGGGTGCCGTCACCGTTAATCGTTTATGTGGCTCGTCTATGCAGGCGCTGCACGATGCCAGCCGTGCCATTATGGTGGGTGATGGCGAGGTGTTTATGATTGGTGGCGTAGAGCACATGGGCCATGTGCCTATGAATCATGGTGTGGACTTTCACCCCAAACTGGCCCTCAATGTGGCTAAAGCCTCGGGCATGATGGGGCTAACCGCTGAAATGCTGGGTCGCATGTATAAGGTGAGCCGAGAGCAACAAGATGCCTTTGCCGTGCGCTCACACCAACTAGCCCATCAAGCCACGTTAGCGGGTCGCTTTGCACACGAAATCTTGCCCACTAACGGTCATAGCCATGATGGTAGTTTAACTTTATTTGAACAGGATGAAGTGATCCGCCCCGAGACCAGCTTAGCGTCACTCGCTCAACTGCGACCTGTGTTTGACCCCGCCAATGGCACAGTAACTGCAGGGACTTCTTCGGCCTTATCCGACGGCGCCTCGGCTATGCTGGTAATGTCGGCTGCTAAGGCAAAAGCCTTGGGTTTGAAGCCTCGCGCCCGCATTAAAGCCATGGCGATCGCCGGTTGTGATCCCGCTATTATGGGTTTTGGGCCGGTGCCAGCTGTGCATAAGGCGTTAAAACGTGCCGGATTGTCAATTGGCGACATTGATCTGTTTGAACTCAATGAGGCCTTTGCTGCGCAATCTTTACCGGTATTACAAGAGTTAGGCCTGCAAGATGTTATGGACGAAAAAGTGAATCTCAACGGCGGCGCTATCGCCTTAGGCCACCCGCTGGGCTGCTCTGGTGCACGAATTTCCACCACACTGCTCAACCTGATGGAGCACAAAGACGCCACCTTTGGCGTAGCCACCATGTGCATCGGCCTAGGCCAAGGTATCGCCACCGTATTTGAACGGGTATAAGACAGCGCCGAGCGCCCAGCACCAAGCGCCTAGCTTAAAGCAAATACTCTTAACTTATATTTTTTAGCTGGGCGCCTGGTGGTTGGGTATCTTTTTTTGCCGCCCTCCTGACGCACGTCAGGATCTCGCTCTTGGGTTTAAGAGCAAGTAAACAGTGCGAGATACCGGAGCAAGTCCGGTAAGACGGCAAAAAACGGTGTTTATCTTTAGCTGAACGCTTACAGCTGACGGCTTAAGGCTGTGTTTATAGGTTGACCATTATTTCAACAGCTTTAAAATAGGCAGCTGCTGTTAACACTATCACTTTAAGGTAATCACCCAATGACGACTGCAATTCTTGACGCTCAACATACGCTTGATGCCACAGGCCTTCGTTGCCCAGAGCCGGTGATGATGGTACGCAAACAAGTGCGCGGTATGCAGCCAAGTGAAACCTTACTGATCACCGCTGATGACCCGTCAACCGCCCGTGATATTCCCAGCTTCTGTCAGTTTATGGATCACACCCTGCTCTCTAGCCAAACAGAACAGCTGCCCTATCAGTTTTTGATCCAAAAAGGAGCTTAAACACAGCTAGAAGCCATACGCTGTACGCCTTACGTGAAATAATACCAAACAGACTAAATAATCGATCTATTTAAATGCAGTATAGAGAGGAAACAGAGCCACCTCCCTCGACACGCCATCAACCCATCCCTGGGGGCTCAGGAAATGCCGTCCA
>NZ_JBQDEX010000121.1:0-7194 GCF_052084945.1 Oceanisphaera sp. | reverse complement strand
CCACAAGATGTTGCCAATGCGGTCATGTTTTTATTATCCGACCAAGCCGGCCACATTGTCATGGACGATCTCTACGTAGACGGCGGCGCCACGTTAAGGGCCTAAGCCCTGCGCCCCGCTGTACGTTTTCCGCCGTACGCTGTCCGTTAACGATCTCGTGAGGCCTGTTTTATCTTTTTGTTTAACTGACAGCTTAAAGCGTACAGCTTACAGCAGCCCGCAGGGCTCTTTGGCGCTGTTAAATAATTGATTAAAGGAATGTGCATGAAACGCAATTTACAGCCTAAACACCTCTTTGGCGCGTCCATATTGGCGCTGTGCTCGGTACTCACCTCGTTTACCGTGACTGCGGCGCAAACTATCACCGACTTGCGCGGGCGCACTGTTGAAGTGCCCGACGAAATCAACACCATTGCTATCGACGATAGCCGCTTCTTGCTGGCTTTATCGTTACTGGATAAAGACCCTATTCATCACTTGAGTGCTTGGCCAAAAGACATTAACCGCTTAGGTGATGCCTATTATCAAGGACTCGCCGAGGCGTTTCCTACCCTAGACGACTTGCCGTTAGTGTCGAGCTCTGCGGAAAGCTTCGACATGGAGTCGATGTTGGCTGCAGAGCCGGACGTGGCCGTGGTGTCCCTAAGCCGCGGGCCCACTGATGCCCAAGTTGCACTGCTGGAAGCCTCCGGTATTGCGGTGGTCTTTATCGACTTTTTTATCGACCCCTTTAAGCATCAAGCCCCAAGCCTTGAGCTGTTAGCCAAACTCACCGGTAATGAGCAACAGGCCGCCGACTACTTGGCACTGCGTGAGCAACACTTGGCTGAAATTGCCAAGCGCTTAGCCGAGCATCAAGCGGAGACTAAACCGACGGTATTTATGGAAGCCCATGCTGGCATTAGCCAAGACTGTTGTTTCTCACCGGGCACCGGTGGCGTTGGGGATTACATTGAGTTTGTCGGTGGGCACAATATTGGTGCCGACGTGCTCAGTAAGGCGTCAGGAAAGTTGAACTTGGAATATATTATTGCCAGCGATCCCGACCTATACATTGCCACCGGTGGCCCAGCGCTAGAGAAAAACGGCGGCCTCGTATTGGGGGCGGGGTATAGCGAGGCTGTGGCTCAGGCCGCGCTAACCAAGGTGGCAAGCCGTCACGGTATTGCGGACTTATCGGCCGTCAGTAAAGGCTGCGTGCATGGTTTGGCTCACCAGTTATTAAATTCGCCGTTAGATATAGTGGCGGTCGAAGTGCTGGCTAAATGGGTACACCCACAGTGGTTTACAGACTTAGACCCTGCGCAAACATTGCAAACCATTAATGACGACTTTTTAGCGGTGCCTTACCTTGGCACTAACTGGATCGATTTACCCTAAGCCCTTCGGGCAGCTTTAAGCCGTAAGCCGTAAGCTGTCAGTAAAAAATACACACGAATGGGGCTTGGTTTAGCCTTTAGTTAGGCACACGAAGGGCGGTTGTTCTTTAGCCTATGGTTTAAAGCTGACCGCTGGTAATTTGATTGTTATAACTCACCATATCTTCTTAAGGTAATTTTTTTGAACACGATCACTGCGACTACGCAAACCACGTCCAGCACCGCCATTCTTAGTGCCTATCAAGGCAAGGTGCGTTGGCGCTTGGCTATATTGGTGCTGTTAGTATTCATGTGCCTTGGCGCCTTGGTGCTGGACTTAATCACGGGCCCTTCTTCACTCACCGCCGCTCAAGTGTGGGGCGGGTTGTTAGATCCCAGTAGCGTGTCGAATGCTCAGCGCACTATTATCTGGAATGTACGCCTGCCTTACGCCTTAATGGCGATGCTGGTGGGAGCGGCGCTGTCATTAGCCGGTGCCGAAATGCAAGCCATTTTAAATAACCCCTTGGCCAGCCCTTTTACGCTTGGGGTGTCGTCGGCGGCGTCTTTTGGTGCGGCCTTAGCCATAGTGCTGGGCATTAGTCTGCCGTTTGTGCCCCTTGAGTGGATGGTGTCATTAAACGCTTTTATTTTTGCATTGGGCTCTGTGCTCTTATTGCAAGTGATGACGAAGTTGCGCAGCAGCAGTGTGGAGACCATGGTGTTGCTCGGCATTGCCTTGGTGTTTGTGTTTAATGCGCTGGTGGCCTTTGTGCAATTTGCGTCATCGCAAGCGGCACTGCAGCAGTTGGTATTTTGGAGCATGGGTTCACTGTCTCGTGCCACTTGGAATAATGTCGGTATCTTGGCGTTAGTGCTGTTATTAGTGGTGCCATTTTCGTTACTGGCGGCAGGTAAATTAACGGCGCTGCGGTTAGGTGAAGATCGGGCCCGCAGCTTTGGTATTAACGTGGGCAGCTTACGATTTATGGCTTTGTTACGGGTTAGCCTATTGGCCGCCACCTCGGTGGCATTTGTGGGCACTATTGGTTTTATCGGCTTGGTCGGCCCGCATATTGCCCGTTTAATGTTGGGAGAAGACCATCGTTTTTTATTGCCTGGCAGTATCTTAACGGGCGCACTCATCATGGCTTTGGCCTCGGCGGCCAGTAAAGTATTGGTGCCGGGTGTCTTGCTGCCGGTGGGCATAGTGACCTCCATTGTGGGTGTGCCGGTATTCCTATTGCTGATTTTTTGGAAGCCAGGAGAGCGCTCATGAGCCAAGTGAATACTGAGCAAGGGTTAGTGATCAGTGGCTTGTCTACTGGTTATCGCAAGCGCAACATCATTCAAAATGTCAGCTTATCGCCTTTGCAATCTGGCGGTGTATATTCGCTAATTGGCCCTAACGCCGCCGGCAAAAGTACCTTAATGCGTGCCTTGGCCGGCTTGCAAGCGGCTAAAGGCTCGGTGAACTTAAATGGCTTTGAGCTGATAGGTAAGCCCTTATCGGACTGGGCGCGGCGGGTAACGTATATGCCGCAAACTCTGCCCCAAGGTGTGTCGCTCAACGTGCTAGAAAGCGTGATCAGTGCGCTGCGCGCCTCGCCGATGGAAGGCGACTTAAGTGGCCAAGACATTAAGCAGTATGCGGTGAGCGTACTCGAGCGGGTAGGCATAGTAGACTTGGCATTGCGCAACCTCGGCCACTTATCTGGCGGCCAACGCCAATTAGTGTCACTGGCCCAAGTGTTGGCCCGCAATCCTAAAGTGTTGCTACTGGATGAACCTATTAGTGCCTTAGATTTAAAGCACCAGTTTCGGGTGATGCGCCTGGTAAAAGAATTAGCAGCTGAGCGCAACATGATAGTGATAGTGGTACTGCATGATTTAAGCGTGGCGGCCCGCTGGTCTAACGGCATTGTGATGCTGGCCAAAGGCGCGGTCGTGGCCACCGGCACCCCCGCTGAGGCGATAACACCTGCAACACTCGGCCAAGTCTATGGGGTACAAGCCCGCGTCGGCTACTGCGAACAAGGCCACATGCAAGTGATGATAGACGACGAGCTATAAATAGCGCCGAGCGCCGTAGAGGCCATCTTTAGTCGGCCGGTTTTACGTAGTAAAACAAAAATCTACACGAAGTGCTTAAAGACTATTGGCAACGGAATCCACGAAATCCACGGAACAATAAAGATGGGATAAGATCGACGAGTAACAAGAGCCTACAAAATTTAATAGTAAGGGCTCCCTTCATTCAAGAATGGTACTTGGCTCTTACCATTAATATCTTTATTCAGATCTGATCACTATTTTTCCGTGGGTTTCGTGGATTCCGTTGCAGATATGTTCTGATTATTAGGTTCAGTAAATAAAAGAAGAGAGATATGCAAGATTACCTAACACGCGACTATGTAGCGCAGCAAAGTGGCGCGGCCTACCAAGTGAGTATTTGGACACCGGCCGGTGAGCCGCCAGCGGGCGGTTGGCCGGTGGTGTATGTGTTGGATGCTAAGGCCATGTTTGCCACCTTTGTTGAGGCTATTCAACGCAGCGGTCGCCGACCCGATGCCACCGGCATTGGCATGGCTGCCGTGGTAGGCATTGCCCATGGTGGCGAACATCTTTTTGCCACCGAACACCGTTATCGAGACTATACCTTTGAAGCCTCATCCTTGGTGGAGTCTGCTCAAGCCGGCGGCGGTAGGGTTTTTCTCGGTTTTATTGTCGATCAATTAGCGCCCGAACTAAGCGCTGAGTTTAGCTTTAACCGTGAGCGCCAATCTTTATTCGGCCATTCATTAGCGGGCTACTTTGTGCTGAACGCGCTGGCAATTCGCCCGCAAGCCTTCTGCTATTACGCCGCCATTAGTCCCTCGGTATGGTGGCAGCCAGAGGCACTAACTGAGCGTTTACAGCAGCTTGACGCTGCGGTTAGCGCCCGAGTGTTGATTGCCACCGGCGAATGGGAAGGGCAGCCCGCCCCTTGGATAAGCGAGCCTGAGCGCAGCGCACTCATCACCAGACGCGCCCCCCGCGCCATGCTAGAACACGCCGCCGCCGCCGCTGAATTGCTAGCCCAGCGTTTAAGCGCCGCACAGGTACGCTATCGCTGCTTTCCTGAAGAAGATCACAGCTCAGTGGTGATGATTGGCATACAGCGCAGCCTACGGCAATTTTTTGAATAAGCACCGGGCTGCTTATTAGGCTCACCACTGAATTACCGTCCCTTCACTACATAGCTTGGCGCTTTGCTGCGCCTACTTGTTATCTGGCTTACTTAGCCTTTTTATAAAGACGCAAAGCAATTTCTACTTTAATTACGGGTTTCAATTGAAATCTTTATTTAATACGCCAGAATGAGTTGCACATTATAAAAGTGCAATCAGATGATCGCCTGCAAGATCTGGCGGTAGCCTGTGTTGTGTTCAAGCAAGTGCTTGAGCGTTAATACGACTTCAGCGCGTTTTTTGAGTGTTAACGGCAACATGATAATCGGCGGCCAGCCGTAATGCTCCTAGCTTGCGTGTTATCAAAAAAGTGTGCTCGTGTACAACAACTTGCGATAGAGAAAAGCCAGAAGATTGAGAGACTTGCCTTGTAATGATGTAGATAACGAGCGAAGTCGTGCAGATATTGAGCATGGAGAGCTTGTACTAAAAGAGAAAAATTACTTTATAATCAAAATGTTATGAAATTTATTGTAAGCTGTTATCTGAACAGATATGAGCACGCTCATTATTAAAATGTTAGGGCTATTTTGCTATTTTGGTCGTACATAAAAGGATTTTAGTAAAATGATTAGTGACTTAAGTCTAAGTAAGAATGTTCAGTTTTATGCACTGAATAAAGCACTCACCAAAAAATCTGTTGAAGATACATTCAAAGAAATCTCTAAAGAGCGTGTAGGAAATTACCTTTTAAACAAGCCTAAAATAAAATATATAACGGCCTCAGGTAATCAAGTAGTATACTCAATTGTTTCATATAAAATAGAAGCAGAACCTTCGTTTTTAGCCGGTACATCGATTAGAGAACAAAAGTACGCCTATTTATTATTAATAGAATGTGATGATGCTTTAGCTATTTTGAAAAAATATGTTGATTCACCTGATAAACACTTTTCTGATTTTATAGACGAGTTTGATTATGAAAAGTTCTGTCATTTTCATGGTGATAAAAAGCCAGAGTATGAAAGAGTTACCATGAAAAACATGAGTATATCAAATGCTGTCATTAGATCCCGTTCATTAGAAGCTAAAAGCTTGAATGGTATTATCTCATCTAATTCGTCTAGCCGATCAATCCCAAGTAACTTCAGAATGAAAGTCGGAGAAGACTCATATACTCTAACACCAAGTACTTCTAGAGTTAGTCATAGGGATAAAAAATCAGCATTTGATGGACTAATCGACTGGGTTATTGAAATCAAAGAGGAAATAAAAATAACCACTAATCAAAGTGAGTTTCTTAGTAATTTTGCTTCGCCTATTTGTTTGAAGGATATTATAGATTTAGGTCATCAAGTCGTGGCAATTCTCATAGATTTGACTGAAATAGAAACTAAGGTTTTGAATGGTGTAGCTGTGTTAAATAAAGCTGATGGCATTCAATTGAATAGTAGGGAAGTTAATATGCTTTTTAATCAATTAAAATCTCCGATTTTAGTTGATGGTAAATTAATGAAGGTGAAAGGTTCAACTTTAACGGGAAAAATATCATACTCAAAAAACTTAATTACAATTAGAAATAAGCTTCTTGATAGTATTTCAGTGACTGAAAATGGCTCTGATAGCTATTCTATAGGTGGGTATATAAATAAAGAGAAGCCATTTTCTGCTGTATTCGACTCACCAAATTATTCGTATTATTCAAAGTCATGCTTTGAAGATAAACACTTAGTAAATAACATTCAGTCAATACTCAATATTTTTGATGATAGTTATAACTTTAATGGCATCGGTAGTGAAAAAGAGAAACCACATAAAGCCAATTTAACTAGGTTTCCTACCAGCTCTCTATTTAGGAAAGTAGAAGATCAATATTGTGATCCTCATAATATTGTTATTTGTGATGATATGAATGACGAATGGTCTGATCATATTGCTATAGATAGTAATAGCGCTATTCCATCTATCTCTTTTATCCACTCTAAATTTACTAAAAAAGATACATATGGTGCTAGTGCTTTTCATGACGTAGTGGCTCAAGCACTAAAAAATATTGGCCGGACTCAAGCAGAAAAGCAACTATTTAAGAGTAAGTATGATAATGAGTGGCACAAGAATTATGAAAGCACCAATATTAGTAGAGTTACAGGTGCCCATAATTGGCAAGATTTAGAAGTAGCTCTCGACGCTGTAAATAAAAACCCTAACTCTATAAAGAAAATTGTACTTGCAACACCTTTTCTAAGTAAGGCTAAATTGACAAGAGAATTAAACAAATTGGCTTTGGGTCAAAAATGTAAGCCACACTATGTGCAGTTAACCTGGCTTATAAATACGTTTATAAGTTCATGCAAAGATTTTGGAGTTCAAGCTCATATACTGTGTAAACCATAGCCCTAACAAGACCTTTAAGCGGACAAAAAACAGTTTTCTGTTTTCACTCTGTTCAAAATTTTAGCAAACAGTTTTTTGCCGCTTAAGGTGGCTTTCAATCCCTAAAGGAAATTATAGTGTACGAAGAAATTGAATTACTTGTGAAAGCTATAGAAGGGATAAAGCAAGAATCAAGCTATTTCAAAGATAGCTTAACAGGCAGATAGCTTAACAGGCTAGCTTAACAGGCCACCCATGCTAACTGGTTGAAATCTGAGCTGGTGCCTATGCTT
>NZ_JBQDEX010000120.1:0-7354 GCF_052084945.1 Oceanisphaera sp. | reverse complement strand
ATCCGCCAGCAAGATATTCAGCTACAAGAAAATGCGCAAGACTACGACTTAGAACCCGGTGATGCCCTAGGCACGGCCAAGGCTAAAGATAAAAAAGAAGAGTTTTTATCGGAGATCGTTGCCAAGTTAAATGAGTTATTTATTACCGATGAGCTAACCGACTCAGACATGGTGAACTATGCCTACACAGTGCGCGATAAAGTACGCGAAAATACGCTGGTGATGCACCAGTTAGCCAACAACAGCCCAGAGCAGGCCATGTTAGGCGACTTCCCTAAAGCCCTGGACGATGCCATTTTAAGCAGCGGTGAAGCCCATCAAAACCAAATGCTACAACTGCTGAGCGATCCTAAAAGAACCGAGACGTTTGCAAAGATCATTTTTAATTTACTGACATACTAAACACGTACCCTGTGGGCAGGGTAAGTGGCGTTGACGTCACTATCTAACTTCTTAAATATAGGCATCAGGATAAAGTTTAATCAGTTAACATCGGGGGGGCTTGTTAAGTTATTATCCGAGTACATAGGAGCAATTTGAGCGCTTTCAGTAGTAAAAAGTCTTTAAAGAACTGAGGATATAAATGTCTATTCCCACACTTACTTATGGCTGTACAGGTTGCGATAGCTTTTGTTGGAGCTTAATGAAGCACGCAGGCTTTTATTACCTTGTCGAAGAGACTCGGTTTCAAGTCTATGTTGAGATGGGGGTGTGTCATCAGTGTACAGAGATATATCCAATAGAGGTATTTCCTGAAGTAGCCGAAATACGTCAGTTAAAACAAACGCTAGAAACCCAGAGAGCCCAACTTTTTAGTGAAAAAGCACAGCATGATCAAGCTAACCAATCGCTACGCTGGTGGCAGAGAAAAAAAGATTTACCTTATGCTCTTAGTCAACTAAACAGTAGCTGCGAAGATATAGAAAAACGGGTCTCTAATATGGAGCAGACGTATAACGCCTTGTCTGGCAGAATCGCGCTGCCCAAGTGCTTACGATGTGGCTCTACCGAGCACACCTTGTTTCCTTCATACCAAAATACTGGCAACGATAAGGACTTTCTTGGCTTGAAGCATCCTCGCTGTGGTGGTGAGTTGATAGTGATTAATGACGGCCTGCGCTTAAATGTTAAACCGGCTGCAATTGGCTTTGATATTGAAGCTAACAAACTGTGACGATATCTAGGGGTATCTAAACATGCCTCCCATATTAAAAAAACTCGATAGGGGAATATGGAGTGGCCTGACTTAAAGTAGACACCAGTTAAGTAGCATTATTTACAGGAGCCAAAGCAATCAAAATCCTGCAGCCATTCACCAGTCACTAATTTACCGGTAAATAAGTTTAGTGGTACACACCACAGAGAAAGTTGGTCATCAAAGTTAAATACGGGTAATGGCTGTTTAAAAAGACGGTGCTGCGGATAAATTAGCATCAGACTGCCTTTGCCATTTAAGTATTTATGACCATACGCGAACATCTGGTAAGATCTGCCTGTTGGATACCATATTTGTGCTTACTGGTGGTCTTGCTTTGATCAAGTAGCTTCCATTTAGCATCCAACACCGCACTATGCTCTTGATCTTGGATCACTAAAAAATCGGGTTGTAGTGCAAACCAGTTTTGTGATGTATTATTGCTTGTTGAGCTAGGAATATGACGGAGTAAATGACGACGACTAGCTTGAGGGATCAGTTTAGCGCCTGCAACTAAATGCTGTTGCAAACAGGTTTTAAGGTAGCTCTCAAACAACCGCTCCATAGGAAACAACAGGGCAATACCTCTGTGTTTTCCTTTTTGAAAATCTGGGTTAAGTTGCTCCAAAATCAACCGACACCAAGGCTTGATGCTTATATAGCCTTGCATCATTTTATTATCTTGCCAGCGTTCAAACTGGCGTAGCGGCTGCTGTAGCGATGTGATACTGACTAAGTGTTGGCTTAGAACATTAGCTAAACGCCAATTTTTATGAGCTGTGGTTAACTTAAAGGCCACATCGAGAGCTGTTTTTATTAGTCTGTTTTCAAGCCGGTCGGGGCTAAACTCGGCATAGCGGATATGAAAGTGAGTAGCTTTACCCGGCGATTGTCGAAGCTGGCGCGTCATATTTAGCCGACCTCTAATAAAACGGCTTTCCTCTTCAATATTTTGATAATCAAAACGTAAACCGCGGCGTACTAACTCAGCCAGTTCATATAAAAACTGGCCGATTACCCACTCGTGTAAAGGATCTCGTGAACGAAGCAAGTCCGCCGCGCTAGCTTCTCGGTGTTTCACACCCAGTGCAGAACGCAGCATGCGGTGCAATAACTGCCGCAGATTTGCTGGCTCTTCTGGCACATCACGTTCTGTTTTAGGCAAAATCTCTATGGCTTCACCATGGGGGCTTTGTAGATAGCCCACATAACTGCACAGTTTAAGACGCTTTTTACCTTCAATACTGAGTAGTTCAGCTTTGCCTTTCCAACCTTGTTGTAGCTCAAGCAGCCAATCAAAAGTGGCCGGTGACACTATACCTAAATCCATGCTGGACTCTTGTACTGTGTCACAGGTTAAAGTGGCGTACTCACGTACGACTATGCTCATGCTACTATGCTCTTGTAGGCCTCAGAATTATTAAACGCTTTTTTATTAATCCGGTAACGTCTGTCCATCAGCTGCTCGGCAACGTCCGGTGCAAACAACTCATGTAACTTTGGTAGGCTATCTTCTTGAGCTTTATCAGTAAGAATAAAATAATGCTCATCAGGATGTTTACCTGGCTCAGGCACATTCAGTATCCAACCGATACGCTGATAATCATCAAAGAAATATTCTTGCAGCAAAGGTAACAGCTTGTTCTCAAACAGCTTAGCAAGCTCTACTTGCAGCTCTACTTCATCATCAATACTTAGTAGCGGCATAAAGTAACTGTGGCCAATCAGGTGCTCAGCATCTAGCAGTACTTCGATACGCTGGTTAATTTTGGTCAGCATCTGCGCCAAATTTACGCCAAACACCTCTACGTTCTTTAGTAAATCAGTTTGAGGCAGCATTTCTACAAAGCTAAAGCGACGGCGCAGTGCTAGATCTAGCTGTGCTAGCGATTTATCAGCGGTATTCATGGTGCCAATCACATAGAGGTTGTCGGGCACATAGAATGGTTCTTTAGAGTAGGGCAGGATCACCGAACGAGTATCGGATCCGCCCTTACGCTTATCTGGCTCTAGTAGCGTGATAAGCTCACCAAAGATACGTGAAATATTACCTCGGTTAATCTCGTCGATGATCAGCACATAGTTTGGTGCCTCACTATCTTGATATGGGACACTCAGTGTAGAAGGCAGTGTAATTTGCTGTTGTGACAGCTCTGCTAGTATGTCAATCCAAGTCATGCGATCTAAGGAATAGACAGTTTGTGCGACTAAAGTTGTGTTGTTATTGAGTGGCAGTATGTTCAAGTTGATATTGGATAGGATCCAGTTAACGTCACGGACATGGTTATAACCAGCGCAAGCGTCGTTTGGTTCATAACGGTATTCCGATGTAACAATGCCGATGGCCAGTGCAGATGTATGATCTTTCAAGCACAGCAGTACGTCACCTACTTCAATACCTTGCTGAAAATAAGTAAGAGTGGTCTGTGTTTTCCCTGACAGGCTTTCCCAATACTGCTGCATATTTTCATCGCGAGCATCGAGCTCTATTGCTAGATCTCCGGTTTTATTCCACCCGATTCTAGCCTCACTACGCTTAATACATTTCTGCCTGAATTGAACTTCATTACGTTCGCCAATAGATATTTTCCAGATGCGAGGCTCACTCTTTAGGCCTAAATGGTTTTGATCTAGCGTACTTCTACTGGCAGCCAAGGCAAGTCGCTTAAAAACACCTTCTGCTACTGAGTAGCTAAGTTTTCCATCGTCACTATCAGCGCGTATCCCTTCTAAGAAATCCTCATAAGAATAGCTTTGGTGAAAGGTGGTAAAATCGATACGTCGTGCTTTGACTAGCTCATCGTACTTCTCTTTTATAGCGTGCCGCAGCTCAAGAGTCGATTGCTCGGTACTAACAAGAGCTGCGCAGGTGTCCTGATACCACTGGGGCTCGGCAATCTTCACTGCCATCTCTGTGGTGGCATAAGTCTTACCAGTACCTGGTGGGCCATAAAGGATTTGGTTTAAGGGAAATTCATACATCAACTTATCCTTTATTTGGTAAGAAGTAGGACTGGCTTCATGGATACTGTGTTCAGCCTCGTCAGTTTCATCAGTGTATTGAACTGAATTCGATTGCTCTTGGTTCTCAAGCCATGCTTGGTGTGATACCTCCCAAAATGGCTTACTAGTTACAGCTTTCACTGCTTTAAGACATTCTTTGTATTCTTCCCAGTTTGCCCTGGGTATTGCTACGCCTTTATTTTTTAACCAGATCTTGGTTTGCGCATCGATAGGTAAATATTTATCTGGGTATGTATAAAAAAGACATTGTGTGAGTTTAGTAAATCCTGTTCCTTTAATAGCTAAAGCAGCGTTGAATAAATCGCTATCGATTTTATTTTTTTCAGCTGCTCTGAATAGCTTCCATAGCGTAGGTATTGAGCCTGATTTGCGGGCTTTAAGGTACGGGAATAGCCAAACTTTCAGTGGTTGTGTATTAGGAACACCCGAAAAGTCACTTGGAGGATCAACGTTAAGACTGGTAATATCAATCAACTCATGAAACATTGTTTTGCGGTTTTCTTCTCCGAACTTCATAAACATACAAAAAAATGTAAAAGGATCGATACTTTTTAACGGAGTATCTTTATCTTTCTTGTTTATATCAGTCAGTCCCTCATCTATACCTAATTTGCGTAATGTTTTAATAAGTTCAGGTTGGTGATGCTCATAATCTTTAAGCCACTTTGATACGGCCTGAAAAACAGGTAGCCAAGTATACTTTTTCATTGAGTTGTCTCTTTTTATAGTTTTTAAATAGTTAACCGGCTAGCCAGCTGTTGAGTATGTTGGCGACGACGGGGGAGAAGGGCGCGAGTTTGCCGTCTTGAGGCTGGGCGATGTCGTCTATTAACATCAGTAGCAGTTCATCGTCGTCAAAACCATCGCTGGGATCTACGCCATTAGCCCATAACAAGGCATCCGACAAGCGTTTACGTTTTTCGATGAGTGCTTTGTTGTTTACTTCTGTGTCCCCGAGATTGAGCACCCGAATGCTTGCTCGTGCCCGTTCAGTAAGGCCTTCTACTCTGCCACTAATCTTAAAGCGCAACTCTGTTTCACACTCAACCATTAAAGGGGTGAGCGGTAACGGTTGGGCACCGTGGGCGTCATCGCACTGTTTGGCAGTGGTGCAACTGGCAACAATATTGTTGAAGCTAAGGCTAAGCTGTGGGGCCAGTTGCTGGGCTTGCACATGCTCATTCATAGTGTCGGTTTTGTGCCCAGAAATTGATTGGCAGCAATAAGCGCATAAATAGAATTGCTCGCGAGTGCAGGCATCGCGAATGGCCTGGCGCTCGGTCTGCGCTGTGGCATGGCTAGCTCGTGGATTAGCCTTCTTCCACGCCGTTAACGCTAACGGCTCTGGCCCCTTATTAATCTTCTTCATTACTGCTCTCGCTTACTATGCTCTACATTGTCGTCAGCACTTGCCATGCATAGCTCTTGCTTGCGCAGTAATAAATGAGCCTTAGTTAGCTCAAGGTTATTTTCTGGTAGTTCGGTTTGCAGCTCACTTAATAGTTGATGCGCCTCAGACAGCTGTTTGTCTTGAATAAGATCGAGCAGATCGTTGAGTTTTTTCCCGATGTCGATATTGCGAATATGCGCGCCCATTACCTCTAACAAGACACTGTTGGCATCTTGCCCATACTGGGATGGCACTTGAGAGAGCTCTGCATTATCCAGTGAGTACACCAGCACATCTTTACTGTCACTGATCACCAATGGTGAGTGCGTGGTCAGCACAAACTGACAATTAGGGAAGGTACTGGTTAGACGCGCAATAATGCTGCGCTGCCAAGTAGGGTGCAGGTGCATATCTACTTCATCAATCAGCACTATGCCATCACCGGCTAGCGGGTTAGCCATGGCAGGGTTCATCATCGCCAAGCGCCGGGCAATATCGCCTACTAGCGCCATCAAGGATTTTTCACCTTGCGAAAGCTGCAGTACGTTTAGCGTTTCACCGTCTTTGTCGATGGACATAAACAGTCTAGGCTTGCGACGCACCTGAAGATTACTGAAGCCTGGCATAAAATTACTAATAGCAGTGCGCACCGCCGTTAGCTGGCGATCTCGAGAGGATGCACTTAATTGCTGCAACTCATCCCATAGTTCGCTGTCTTTGCCTACGGTTTTCAGTAGTTTTTCCAGCATTTCGGCAGAAATGCCCGACTCATTTTCGCTGTCTTCACGCTCGCGAAACCATTCAAAAAAGCGTCTAAAGTCGACACCCTGATTAAGGGCATTGTCGTAGCCGTCTAACTGCAAAAAGCTATGTTTCTCTTTTATCTTAAGTGGAATATCGAGTACCACTCGCTCAACAGGATAAAAAGCAATCAAGGGTAAACTGGCTTGATTATCCGACGTGAGCAAAGCGCGATAATGTTCGGCTAGTCGAGAGGCGTCTTGCAGCTGACTGGTATATTGCGCTTTTTTACCGGTGCGCGTTTTCGCCAGCGTCCATTCATATAATGGTTCGCCGTTATTAGCATCAGACGTTTGTTCAAAATCCCCAAGAACCTGAATATCAATTGCAGCAGACACAGCTTCATTGAAGATCACTTCTTCAGGGATGGGGCTACCGCTGCCTTTTTCACTGCGCATGCGAGCTACGAACCAGCTCAGCGTTGTCGCAAGAGATTTGAGAATAGAAGTCTTACCGGCACCATTATTACCAATCAGCACAGTCACATTAGAAGGCATGTCAGCAGTGGGAGCTAATGGCACTGCTAATGATTCAAATCGTCCTAATTGGGATATACGTAACTGTTTGATTTCCATGGTTTTATCCTTTAGCCATAAGAACACCGACTATAACGCGGCGTTTACAGGTCAGCAACTGCTGCATTAGTGCCTGTTGCTCTTGTTTAAGTGCCTGGCGCTAATTCTTGTTGAAGCGTTTCCTAAAAGTTTCTACTTGGGCTTGACCAGTATACTCGACGGTGGATTAATGGTGGAGAGGGCGGTAAAGAGTAAAAGGTTTATTTTAGGCCGAAGGGAGCCAAATAGCCTTGGGCTTACTTGACCCACTCTTTGATAAAAATGCAGGCAACAAAAAAGGGTTAGCAGATATTAACCTGCTAACCCTTGGTATTTGGTGGCCCCTCCCAGACTCGAACTGGGGACCTAACGATTATGAGTCGTGTGCTC
>NZ_JBQDEX010000119.1:0-7938 GCF_052084945.1 Oceanisphaera sp. | reverse complement strand
ACAGAGATCGGCTTCCACGATCGTGACAATGCCAGGGATGGCATTTCCCGAGCCCGTATGGGCCAGCTTGCTGGCGTGTATCTTTGTTGGGTAATAAAACGAATATCCTGTGAATATTCGCAGTTGTTACCCAGCAAAGATGGCGAGCCCAGTGGCGTGTCGTGGAAGGTGACTCTGTTTCCTCTAGATCCAGCTTTAAATCAGATCACATTTTTACTTAGATTGGTATAAGTGCAGCCCGCTGTTGTTTACGGCCGATGACTTTGCTGTGACGACGCCTTTAAATTGTTATAAAATAACAAAAAAATGACTGCGGACTTCACTATGACTTCACCTGTACCCACCCATCTTGTAATGGGCTTTTTAGGCACCGGAAAAACCACGCTATTGCGCCATTTATTAGCCAATAAACCTGAGCATGAGCGCTGGGCTATTCTGGTGAATGAATTTGGTGAAGTGGGAATAGATGGCGCCCTTTTAACCGAACAAGGCGCCATGATTAAAGAAGTTCCTGGCGGTTGCTTGTGTTGTGTCTCGGGCTTACCCTTTCAAATTGGCCTAAACGCCCTCTTGCATAAGGCCAAGCCCGATCGGCTATTTATTGAGCCCAGCGGCTTAGGTCATCCTAGCCAAATTTTACAAACCCTGACCGCCGAACACTATCAAACCGTATTGCAATTAGCGGCGACTTTTTGCGTGGTCGATCCGCGCCAATGGGCAGATAACCGCTATCAAGAGCACGAAACCTATCAAGACCAACTGGCACTCGCCGATGTGTTAGTGATCAATAAAGCAGATTTGAGCACACCTGAGCAAATAGCCAGCTTAGAGACCGCAATTAATAACGGCTTGTTTGCCGAGCAAGACTCGCAACAATGCGTTAGTGTCAGCCAAGGTCAGCTAGATCCTAAATGGCTGCATGCCCAGCATAACCACGAGCGTAAAGCCGCCACCCCTCAGGCACATGCAAATAATGAAGCTCGTCCACTGATTGCCAGCCCAGAGCCGCGATTAAGCCAAGCACAGCCATGGCGCCGCTATAGTAATTTAGGTCAAGATCATTACTCGGTGGGCTGGCGCTTTTTAAGTGAGCTGTGTTTTGACTTACCTAAGGTAGAGGCCTTTTGCCGCTCACTCAAAGTCGCGCGCTTAAAAGCCGTATTACCCACACAAGATGGCTGGTGGGCGTTTAATCAGGTAGGTGAGCAGCTCAGTGTTTATCGCTTAGCACCACAAAAAGAAGGCCGTTTCGAGTTAATCGACCTCGAGCCTTTACCCGCACAACGGCTACAAAAACAACTGTTAGCCACCTTGAGTTAACTGTTTTACGCCGTACCCTGACAGCTATGTTTACAACGCATTAATCGGTAATTTAAAGAAGGTTTTACCCTGTTCGTCGGCAGGCGGCATCTCGCCGGCACGAATATTCACCTGAATAGAAGGCAATATCAGTCGCGGCATGCCCAAGGTGGCGTCACGCTCATCACGCATCGCAATAAAGCTGGCTTCATCTATGCCATCGCGCACATGAATATTGTCTGCTTTTTGCTTAGCTACCGTCGTTAAATACTCATGGCTACGCCCTGCTTTAGGGTAATCATGACAAACATAAATATTCGTTGCTGCTGGCAAGGCCAAGAGCCGCTGAATGGAGCGGTACAGCTGCTGACTACTACCACCGGGAAAGTCACACCGTGCAGTACCCACATCGGGCATAAATAAGGTATCCCCTACAAATAAAGCTTGGTCATTTACCAAATAAGCAATATCTGCCGGTGTGTGGCCTGGGCTGTGTAGCACCTTAAGCTCCAGCTGCCCCACTGTTAAGGTATCGCCGTCAACAAATAAGCCATCAAACTGACTGCCGTCCGTCATAAACTCTGGCTCTAAGGCAAACACCTCACGAAATATACCTTGAACATCAGTGATCTGTGCGCCAATACCCACCTTGGCATTAAGACTGTCACGTAAAAATGGGGCGGCCGATAAGTGATCAGCATGGGCATGAGTTTCTAGTACCCAATCAATAGTTAGCCCTTGCTCTGCTACAAAATCCAGCTGTTGCTGAGCAAGCTCTGTGCTGGTACGGCCCGAGGGATAATCAAAATTTAATACCGGATCAATAATCACGCCATGCCCGCCTACTTGGTCGAACACCACGTAACTAAAAGTTTCGCTGTCGTTTTCTAAAAAGGCTTTTACTTGGGGTGTGATTGCTTGTGCCATGACGATCCCTCTTGTGCTGTTAATGTCATATTATTACATAACATTAGCACAACCTAATTTAAAAAACAGTATAAAGAGGAAACAGAGTCACCTCTCTCGACACGCCACTGGGCTAGCCATCTTTGCTGGGTAACAACTGCGAATATTCACAGGATATTCGTTTTATTACCCAACAAAGATTAAAGGCAAGAGCGAAAAGTGGCAACGACTCAAATACTGCTAATGGTAAGGAGTCCCCTACTAATAGCTGGGTGTTTGGCTCTTACCCTATAACGTCTTTTTCAGATCTTATCTCTATTGTTCCGTGGGTTCCGTGGCGAAAAATTTTGATCAGTTAGTTTTCCTGATTAGTATTAGTGTGTTTGATATTAGCCACAAACAACAATGCCGAAGCATGGCTTCGGCATTGGTTGGCGAGCGCTGATTATAGCGCGTGAACAACGGCTATTAGTACTTAGCGTTTGCGCCAATAAACCAGGCATCTTTATCAATAATGCGACTGGCTTCGGTAAACAAGTCTGCGGTGTCTTCATCACCCGCTTCACCCGCAACCTGAATGGCCTCACGAAGAGTCTCAGCCACCATTTTATAGCGCTTAGTAAGCGCTTGAACATGGTCATTTACTGCGGTAATACCGGTAGGGTAAGCTTCTAAGACACTGTCTTTAGCCACGCGTGCTGCCAAGCCATTTGGCTCACCACCTAAAATAACCACTCGCTCAGCAATGGTATCTGAAATTTCAAGAATGCGCGCAGTGGTGTCGTCTAATAGTTGATGCACACCAATAAAGCCCGCGCCTTGCAGATTCCAGTGGCACTGCTTGCCAGATAAGGTCAAGTCAATCACATTGGCCAAATTAGCATTTAATAGCTCAATCATCTGTTTAGCCGTGGTGTCGCTTAGTCCACTTGCATAACGTTCTCTCATTTTTATACTCCTAAAAAGTGATAAAACTGATCCTGTTAGCGTTCAGGGCATACTACACCCTCATACTAAACGGCTAATCATCTGCTGTTAACCCCTAACACACATTTCATTATTGCCTCCGTCACTGCGAGTCGCATCAGCTTAAGCTGGCACCAGACACGCACGCAGCCTTTAACGGCCCAGTGCCTGTTTTACATAAAGATCGAAGCGATTACCTTTGGTGGTTATTTGTGCCGAAGGCGACATTTCATTTAAAAAGCCGGCATAACTGGGGCGCTTCACAACCACGCGAGCGCGTGCCAGTTGCAACGCTTGGGGTAAGAGTGCATCCGCATCCAGATCTGGGCCCACTAATGACTGAAACACCCGCATTTCTTTTTTTACTAAGGCGGACTTTTTCTTATGAGGAAACATAGGATCCAAATACACCACTTCAGGCGGGCAGCTCACATCAGCCAAGGTATGACCAAAGGGCAAAAGCTGCATACGCTCACTTACCCAGTCGCCAATATCGCCATCTAAGGCCGCCCGGCGCAAGCCATCAGCCAGCAGCGCATACACCACAGGGTGACGCTCACACAAGGTGACTTTACAGCCCAAAGAGGCTAATACAAAGGCATCTCGCCCCAACCCAGCCGTGCCGTCTAGCACACTCGGGGTATGGCCTTTTTTTAACCCTATCGCTTTGGCAATCGACTGACCTCGACCACCGCCAAATTTACGCCTGTGGGCCGCTGCACCGTCGGTTAAATCCACATAAACGCCGCCTAACTTGGGCTCATCCAGTTTACGCAGTTCTAATCGGCCTTCCGTTAATACCAAAGCAAAGGGCGCACTCGCCTTCACGCCTTCCAGCGCTTGTGTCAGCCGTGCAGCGTCGGCCGCCATGGTTGAGTCTTCTAATACAATCTGTAGTGGAACTTGCGGCTCGTTCATCAAGCATATCCATTAAAAACGGCTGACACTAGGCCAGCCGTTATCAGCGTTAATGACCCCCTAAGGAGCAGTGTTTATCTGGTCAATAAGATCTTTTCTTACGCTGATAGCTTATGGCTGACCGCTATCAGCTAATCCGTTAAGCCGTTATGCCAGAATGGCGCAGTAAGGCATCTATTTTTGGCTCACGACCCCGGAACTGCTTAAACAATTCCATGGGCTCTTTAGAACCACCTTGCTCTAAAATGGCATGCAAGAAATCGCGCCCCGTTTTAGCACAAAAGATCCCCTCTTCTTCAAAGCGCGAGAAAGCATCACTCGATAGCACTTCGGCCCACTTATAGCTGTAATAGCCCGCCGCATAGCCGCCGGCAAAAATATGGGCAAAGCCGTGCTGAAAGCGATTAAAGCTAGGGGGTGGCAATACCGACACTGACTCTCGCACCTTATCTAAAATGGCTTGTGCTTGACCTGGCTTAGCGCCGTCTTTGGCCATGTGTAGGCGAAAGTCAAACAAAGAGAACTCTAATTGGCGCAGCATCATCAAGGAAGAATGGAAGTTGCGCGCCGCTAACATACGCTCTAACAAATCAGCAGGCAGAGGTTCACCGGTTTCATGGTGGCTAGAAATAAAGGCCAACGCTTCTGGCTGCCAGCACCAGTTTTCTAAGAACTGGCTAGGTAGCTCAACCGCATCCCATGCCACGCCATTGATGCCCGACACACCCGCGACATCGACCTTGGTTAGCATATGGTGAATGCCGTGACCAAATTCGTGGAACAAGGTTTCTACTTCACCATGGGTAAAGAGTGCGGGTTGGTCGCCTACGGGACCATTAAAATTACAGGTTAAATACGCCACCGGCTTTTGCAGGCTGCCGTCTTCGCGATAACGACGACCCATGCAATCGTCCATCCAAGCGCCACCGCGTTTATTAGCACGAGCGTAAAGGTCTAAATAGAAACTGCCGCGCAGCTCGCCATCTTCACCATAAATATCAAAAAAGCGCACATCAGGATGCCACACCTCTACACCAAAACGCTCGGTCACTTTGACGCCAAATAGGCGTTTTACGGTTTCAAATAACCCATGAACCACTTTATTAGCGGGGAAGTAAGGGCGCAGCTCTTCATCAGAAATGGTGTATTTATGCTGCTTCAGTTTCTCGCCATAGTAGCTCACATCCCAGGCATTGAGTGAGTCTACTTCATGATGCTCACGGGCAAATTCGGTTAACTCAGCAAGCTCAGCCTTACCCTGCGGGTAAGAGCGCTGCGCTAATTGATCTAAAAAGTCTAATACCTGTTGCTCGTTTTCTGCCATTTTAGTGGCCAATGATAACTGGGCATAGTTCTCATAACCCAGCAATTGCGCCAGCTCTTGCTTAAGCGCCACCGTTTCTTCAATCACGGCTGTGTTATCAAACTCACCGGCATTAGGGCCTTGATCTGAGGCGCGAGTACAATAAGCGCGATATAGCTCTTCTCGCAGGCTGGCATCGTCGGCATACATCATAATCGGTAAATAAGACGGAATATCCAGGGTAAACACCCAACCGTCTAGCTCGCGAGATTCAGCCTGCGCTTTAGCTGCGGCTATCGCTGATTCTGGCAAGCCTGCCAGCTGCTCTTCGTCGGTAATGTGCTTAATCCACGCTTGCGTGGCATCTAGCACCTGGTTGGCAAAGCGCGAGCTTAAATCAGAAAGACGCGACTTTATTTCACCAAAGCGGGCTTTTTGTGCCGGCTCAAGCGCAATACCCGATAGGCGAAAATCACGCAGGGTATTATTGACGTCTTTTTGCTGTGCCAGACTTAACTTTTTAAAGTTATCGCGCTTGGCCAGGCTATCAAAGGCGTTAAATAGTCCTTGATGCTGACCCATCCAAGTGCTGTATTCCGATAGCATTGGCAAACATTCTTCATAGGCTTGGCGCAGCTCTTCGCTATTTAATACCCCGTTTAGGTGACTCACCGGCGACCAAATACGCGACAGACGATCACCCACTTCTTCTAATGGTGCAACCAAGTTATCCCAGGTAAAGTTTTCATCGTGATCCAGCACACTGGCCACACGTTTTTTACAATCAGCAATGGCATGCTCTATGGCGGGCTTTACGTGCTCTGGTTTAATCTGGCTAAACGGCGGTAAGCCGTCCATGGTCAGTAGCGGGTTCGTCATCTTGATACCTCTTTGTATTTAGGCTATCGACTTGCTCAAGAGCAAACGATCAATACCCCTAAGATGGTGATAGCCGCGCCAATGTTCAAGCTTTTACTGACGATAAGCGCCAAATTATCACGATATCGCTCAGTTAGTGAGCATATTATCCTAAGCAGCTTGGTGTACAATCAGCAATGCCTTAGGCTGTAATTCATTATTGCCTCATATTCATCCATTTTTCTATTAGGAGCCTCTCTCATGGCACAGCATTTTGATTACATCGCCATTGGTGGCGGTAGTGGTGGTATTGCCTCTGCTAACCGCGCCGCCATGCACGGTAAAAACGTCGCCTTAATTGAAGCCAAAGACTTAGGCGGTACCTGCGTCAACGTAGGTTGTGTACCTAAAAAGGTGATGTGGTACGGCGCACAAGTGGCCGATGCCATTAAGTTGTATGCACAAGATTACGGCTTTGACGTTGATTTAAAAAATCACAGCTGGAGCAAGCTGGTAGAAAGCCGCCAAGCCTATATTGGCCGCATTCATCAGTCTTACGACCGTGTGCTGGGTAATAATAAGATTACTGTTATCAAAGGCTTTGCCAGCTTTAAAGATGCCAAAACTGTGGTGGTAAACGGTGAAGAGTACACCGCCGATCATATTACCATTGCCACAGGGGGTGAGCCGGTTATTCCACACATCCCCGGCGCTGAGCACGGTATTGACTCTGACGGTTTTTTTGCTTTAACAGAGCAACCGAAACGCGTCGCTGTGGTGGGGGCCGGTTACATCGCCGTGGAATTAGCAGGAGTGATGAACGCCCTGGGGTCAGAAACGCATTTATTAGTTCGCAAACACGCGCCCTTGCGTAACTTCGACCCTATATTAACCGACACCCTAGTAGAAGCCATGGCCACTGAAGGGCCAAAGCTGCACACCCAATCAACGCCGAAAAGCGTCGAAAAGCAGGCCGATGGCAGCTTCTTGCTGACGCTAGAAAATGATCAGCAACTGGAAATCGACTGCCTCATTTGGGCCATAGGTCGTCGCCCCTTAACCAGTAATCTCAACTTAGCAGCCGCCGGTGTAGACACAGACGAGCGCGGCTACATTAAAGTAGACGAGTATCAAAACACCAGCGCCGAAGGTGTGTATGCCGTTGGTGATAATATCGGCTATGTAGAGCTTACCCCAGTGGCGGTTAAGGCCGGACGTCAGTTATCTGAGCGATTGTTTAATGGCCAAACCAACGCCAAAATGGATTATAACTTGATCCCAACCGTGGTCTTTAGCCATCCGCCAATCGGTACTTTGGGCTTGTCTGAACCAGAAGCACGCGCGGAATATGGCGATGACCAAGTCAAGGTTTATACCTCAAGCTTTACCTCTATGTATACCGCTGCCACACAGCACCGCCAAGCCTGCAAAATGAAGCTGGTGTGTGTAGGTGACAACGAGAAAGTGGTTGGGGTACACGGTATTGGTTTTGGTATGGATGAAATTCTTCAAGGCTTTGCGGTGGCCGTTAAAATGGGTGCCACCAAAGAAGATTTTGATGCCTGTGTGGCCATTCACCCCACGGGTGCCGAGGAATTTGTTACCATGCGCTAAGGGTATTAACCTAGAGCACACATATCGGG
Organism: Oceanisphaera sp.; assembly: GCF_052084945.1. Classification (NCBI taxonomy): domain Bacteria; kingdom Pseudomonadati; phylum Pseudomonadota; class Gammaproteobacteria; order Aeromonadales; family Aeromonadaceae; genus Oceanisphaera; species Oceanisphaera sp. The sequence continues at coordinate 45 of NZ_JBQDEX010000119.1, read as the reverse complement.
TAGGGTGAGGATTACTCCTCATCCCTCCCACAGAACCGTACGTAC
>NZ_JBQDEX010000118.1:0-8152 GCF_052084945.1 Oceanisphaera sp. | reverse complement strand
GTTTCCTTTTTATACTGTATTTAAATAGATCGATTATTTAGTGTGTTTGGTATCATGTGATGGTCGGTGTCGCTCCTTTTATCCGGTTGGGATAGGTGGAAAGTTGCGTTAGAAAATGGCTGCACCCTCACACTTCACTTATTAGTGGCTTTCTTCAGCTATCAGGCATGGGTATGATTAAACTTATTTTTATACTTTACAGAGAACTGAATAATGACTAACGATGTTGATCCCAAAGGCGACTTATTAATGCGCACTATGGCCATGCCTGCCGACACTAATGCGAATGGCGATATATTTGGCGGTTGGATTATGTCACAAATGGACTTGGGCGGCAGCTTGTTGGCTAATGAAGTGGCGCTAGGGCGAGTGGGGACGGTTGCGGTGAGTGAAATGAACTTTTCGCGGCCTGTTAAAGTCGGGGATGTGGTTTGTACTCATGGGGAGTTAATTAAGGTGGGGCGCACTTCTATTACAGTAAAAGTAGAAGTGTGGGTTAAACCTGTTTTAACGCCTGAAGGGGGACCGCGCTATAAAGTAGCGCAGGCGCAATTTGTGTATGTGGCCATTGATGGTAATGGCCGCCCTCGTGCAGTACAGGCAACGGGTGAATGAAGCCGTTATGCTTTATATTAACAGCCACATTATTCTTAAGTGGCTGTATTGATGTACCCGAAAACACGCTGATAAGTCATCATAATGAGCCATTAGTGCAGGAGTGCGCGCGACCCTCAGGGGAGAACAGTTCACTTTTGCCATCACGTTTTTCATTACTTAGCTGGAATATTTACAAACAGCAGGGCGATTGGCAAACAGAGTTGGGGCAATGGCTGGATAATAATGATCTTTTATTATTACAAGAGGCCAATGCCAGTGAGCATTTGCAGCAATGGTTAGCTATACACGACTATCACTGGTTTCAGGTCGCGGCTTTTAATTGGCATGGTGTGAGTAATGGCGTGCTAACAGCGGCTAAAGGACAGCCTTCTCAGGTGTGTGGTAAACGGCTATTAGAGCCAGCAACACGTATACCTAAGTCGTTGTTATTTAGTTATTATCCATTGTCGGGTTCGGCGCAGCAACTGTTAGTGGTTAATCTGCATGCCATTAACTTTTCATTACGAGGGCGTACCTATAATGAACAGCTTAATATGATAAGCGAGGTAATTGGTGAGTACCAAGGGCCTGTTATTGTGGCGGGTGACTTTAATCGATGGAACAGTCGCCGAGATGGCTTTTTAGCGCGCTGGGCTAAAAAAGAGCAATTAATAGAGGCTTTGCCTGAACCTGATGTACGCACCCGCTTTTTAGGGCACCCACTAGACGCTGTTTTTTATCGTGGTTTAATACTCGAGCAAGCTCGCAGCCTAGAATCCACCGCTTCAGATCACAACGCCCTACAAATGCGCTTTAGCGTGGTAAAAGGGAAGCTATAAGCTGTACGTTATACGCCGTACGCGTTACGTAAAAACCAATACGGGCTCATCCTGTTTTGTTTTTGTAGGCTCGATTTCAATCGACCCAAACCATGGCTCAGGCCTGAAAAATGGATTGCCGCGCTACGCTCGCAAAGACGGCTAACAGGCCGCAAACAAAAACACCGAGCCAAGGCTCGGTGTTTTTTATCTTTGGCTCGGCGCTTGGTGCTGGGCGCCTGGCGCTGGGTTAATTAACCCGCATTAGCGGCTACAACTAACTTTTGTCCAGCACGCAAACTGTGCTTATTAGTAAGACTATTCCAGCGTAGTAATTCGTTAATACTCACGCTAAAACGGCTAGCAATAACGGACAAAGAATCTCCTGATTTTACCTGATAAACCCTATCTGGCGAAGAGCTTGTTGCCGCCGTACCTGCATAAGGTGTAGGTAGCATGAGCTCTTGTCCAACACGAATAGTCGTGCCACTTAAATTATTCGCTTGGCGAATGGCCTGTATGCTAGAACCATACCGCTTGGCAATGCGCCCAAGGCTATCACCACCTTGCACTCGATAAGGTTTATAAGACTTACGCTCTTGCTCAGGTAAATCGACCATCGCAATTTCAAAGCCTTGCGCATGAGCCACCGGCACTAAAATATCAGCAAGGTATGTGGGAGACGTCGCGGTGCGCTTAAAGGCTGGGTTAAGGGCTTTAAGTTGCTCGCGCTGCATTCCTGCCAGATCGGCGGCCATGTGCAGGTCGAGTTGCCTTTCTACCTTAATCACAGCTAACTGTGGTTTATTAGGTAGCGCGGGCACTTCCATTCCATAATGTGTTTCGTGCTTTAGAATGTCTGCTAATGCCAGCAGTTTAGGGATATAACCTTGGGTTTCTTTTGGTAAAGACAATGACCAATAGTCGGTAGGCTTGCCTTGGCGACGATTGGCTCTTACTGCGCGCTGTACTCGACCTTCGCCTGAGTTATAAGCGGCTAACGCCAGTACCCAATCACCGTCAAAGAACTCATTTAAATACGCCATATAATCTAGCGCAGCATTGGTTGAAGCCATTACATCGTACCGGCCATCGTACCAAGTATCGTATTTCAAACCAAAATGTTTGCCGGTACTTTTAAGCATTTGCCATAACCCTGCCGCATGGGCATGAGAGTAGGCTTTAGGGTCAAAGGTACTTTCAACAACAGGCAACAGTACCAGTTCCATTGGCATGTCCCGTTTTTCTATCTCTTCCTTTATGAGATAGAGAAACGGTCTGGCGCGCTCAGATACCGAGCGCATATAACCTGGGTGCTTAAGATACCATTCACGCTGAGCGACTACTCTGGGGTGGTCTAGAGGTAAGTCTAGCTGCATATTATCGGCTAAATCGGCCCATAAATTGGCTTGGTTGGTCGTTGCAGCGCGTTGTAGCATATCAGCATGGCTGGGCGTCATGCTGTAAGCACGGCCTAAGTCTGCCGTGCGATTATGTACTTGTAACGACGAGTAAACTGACGATGTATGATAGAGCTGGTTATTGGCCGCTTCTTTATCGTTGCTGTGCGCTGTATTAGCGGAGTGTAACCCCTGACAGCCTGCCAACAGCAAGGCGCTGGATAAAATACAGAGTGTTCTCATGGTGCTCGCATCTCTAAAAAACGGCGGCCAGTGTATGCTTTGTGAACAATTTAATCAAGTTCGTTAAAAATCATCTTTCCAGCGTCTAAGTGCTGCAAATACCTGAATGTTTTCGGGTAAGGGATCGCCTGCATGGGCTTGTACCGAGGCTTTAACATTCGTTAAGTCACTGCGTAAAAAGACATTAATAGCTTTTTCTAAGCCAATGGTGCTTGGCAAGGTTGCAATGCCTTGCTGGCGACATTTAGCCACGGTTTGTATGTGCTTTTGTAGGGCTTTATTGCTGGGCTCTACGGCATAACCAAAGGCTAAATTCGCTTGTGTATACTCATGGGTGCAATACACCTGAGTTGCGTCGGGCAGGGTACTAAAGCGCTGTAAAGAGTCATACATTTGTTGGGGTGTACCTTCAAACAAACGGCCACAACCACCAGAAAATAGCGTATCACCACAAAACAGCAAAGGGGGATGAGCGGGCTCTGTTTCATTAGCAGTATAAAAAGCGATATGGCCCAAGGTGTGGCCAGGGACTTTCATCACAGTGAAGGATAAACCTAACTCAGACAAGGTTAGGGTGTCACCATCATTAAGTGCCACAGCTGTTGAACAGGGTAATGGCTCGTCTGCGGGCGCATATACCTTAGCTTGGGGCCAGTTTTCTACTAGTGCCTGTACACCACCGGTGTGATCATAATGGTGATGAGTAATCAAAATATCGGTGAGTATTAGACCTCGTTCAGCAAGCACCTGTTCTACTGGAGCGGCTTGGCCTGGGTCAATAACCACGGCATGCTTGTTATTCTCGAGTAGCCAGATATAGTTATCTTGAAATGCACAGATGGGGCTAATATTAACCATATTAATACACCTTTATAAAAATGTGAGTGTTAGCTTAACAGAGGCGCAAACTTTGATGAAATCTGCCGATACGCCAACTCATTGGGCACAATTACTACGAGGAACACATTTTGCCGAGCAATTACAACATCGGCTAGATGACTGGGCCCCTTCATTGTTTGGTTTTAACTTGCTTAAGGTAGATGCACTGAGTGCGTCTTTGTCGTTAACGGGTAGCCGATTATTGCACAGCGTTTATTTAAGTCAGCTAGCAACACCAGAGCGCCCTCACACAGCCGACGTAGTAGGGGATGCCTGTGCGTTACCTTTTTCTCCAGGCAGTTTAGATGCTTGCTTGCTGGCACATGTATTGGACTTTAGTGAATATCCTCACGCCATACTCAGAGAGGTTGAAATAGGCTTACGTGATGACGGTTGGCTTATTATTTCTGGCTTTAACCCCTACAGTAGCGCGGGGCTGGCCAGTTTAATGCTTAACTTGCGCTTTAACGTCGACCCTTTGACTCAGCGCAAACTACCATACTGGCACAATATGGTTGCTCCTAGGCGTGTAGAAGACTGGTTAAAGCTGCTAGGGTTTGAAATTATTAAGCGGGACTACCTTGGTTTTACCCGTTTGTTTGATTTTGCAAACGAAGGTGCTTGGCGTCAACGGTGTTATCCGCGCTATTGCCCGCCATTATCTGCCGCCTACATTATTATGGCGCGCAAACGTCGTTATCCATTGACCCCCGTTCGTCAATATCAGCCGGCAAAGCAAGTGCTGCAAGCAGGTATGGCTCGTAGGCCCTTTGGGCAGTATTAAGGCGCGCGATATTAAAGGCACACCCTATTTATTGTTGCACATTGCAAGTGTTATTCAATACTCATCATGAGGGATTCAAATTGTCACTTATGAGTGAGCTACGCTATGGTTACCCGTTATAGCCAGTATCGTCGTGATGGGCATCTGTCTCAGCTGCTATGCGAGCTAAGTCATCACAACGCTCGTTTTCGGGGTGGCCTGAGTGCCCTTTTACCCAGTGCCAAGTTACCTGGTGATACTGACATTGAGTATCTAAGCGTTTCCACAAATCAACATTTTTAACCGGCTTTTTTGCCGACGTTTGCCAGCCCTTGCGCTTCCAACCCGTGATCCATTGAGTGATGCCTTGGCGAACGTATTGGCTATCTGTGGTTAAATCAACTTTACAGGCATCAGTTAATGCCGCCAGCCCTTCTATAGCAGCCAGTAATTCCATGCGATTATTCGTGGTTAGACGATAACCACCGCTAAGCTCTTTACGGTGCGCATTATAAATGAGCACAGCCCCATACCCCCCAGGACCTGGGTTACCTAAACAAGAGCCATCGGTGTACAGTTCAACCTTTTTCATCATCACACATTCGCCATTACACATAATAAAGCGGCAGTCTGCCACAGTCATTATAAAAAGGCAGCTTAAAGCGTATTGCTTCTGGCTAGCATAGCCAGTGGCAGTTATTTATACTGACCTTACTTGGGTAAAGGAAACAGCAATATGTACCAGCAAAACCATTCACGAGTTGTAGTGTTTGATACCGAAACTACTGGCCTTAATACCGAGGCAGGCCCCCATTATATGGGACATAAGGTAATTGAAATTGGTGCTGTTGAGGTAGTCAATCGACGCTTAACTGGGCGTCATTATCATGTGTACCTTAAACCTGATCGAAAAATAGATGAAGAAGCCATTAAGGTGCACGGTATTACCAATGACTTTTTGGCTGATAAACCGGTATTTTCAACACAAGTAGATGAATTTCTACAGTTTATTCGTGGTGCCGAAATTGTTGCACATAACGCGCCCTTTGACGTTGGCTTTTTAGATTATGAATTGTCGTTGATTGGCCGAAAAGAGCGAATTGAATCAATTTGTCATGTGACCGACACCTTAGCTCTTGCGCGTAAAATGTATCCAGGAAAACGCAATAACTTAGATGTGTTGTGTACCCGTTATGGCATAGATAATAGTCATCGTACCTTACACGGCGCTTTACTTGATGCCGAAATATTAGCCGATGTTTATCTGTTAATGACAGGGGGGCAAACTAAGCTAAACTTACAAAATGACGGCCAAAATCAAGAAGATAGCGGCGCTATTCAGCGGTTGTCGTCAACGCGTACCCCACTCAAAATTATTCGAGCTGACCCCCAAGAGTTACAAAACCATGAAGCCAGACTTGATCTTATTACAGAAAAAGGAGGAAGCTGTTTATGGCGCACCTAACCACTCGTAGTGTGATGCTAGGAGCTTTACTATTGGTGACGCATGTGGCGCATGCAAGTGAACAAAGCGCTCGCTGGTTAAGTAACACCTTTCGTATTGATCCCTCAGTGACCTCAGTGACCTTGTTTATTGAGCGAGAGTTAGAGAGTAGCCCTGTGGTGCTAATTCGCCCTGATGGCAGTAAATATTATCATCAGGATCATCCCGATAGTATTAGCTGGGCCAGCAGCAGTAATAGGGATGTGATCACATTATGGCAACCCGAGCCCGGGCCATGGCAAGCGACAGGTAAAGTAAATGAAAAAAGAGGGATTTCTCTGGTCAGTGAGTTTTCATTAGTCACCACACCATTGGCAAAGCGGCTGTATCAGCAAGAAATTTTAAAAGTTACCGCTGAGTTACAACATAATGGCACGCGACTTGATGCCAATTACTACCTTAAAGATCTCTCGCTACAAGCTCAGTTGCTTAATTTAAAAAATGACAACGAGGCACAATTTGCACCGGCGCCTTTGGTTATTGGTGAGTTTATGGATGATGGGCTTGAGCTTGATGCCTACCCCAATGATGGAAAAATGACAGCACAGAGCGTGTTAGACACCTTGCCTGGGGAGTATTTATATCAGGTTACCATTAGCAATCAAGTGCTAGCGCGCACGCAAGAACAAACAGTGCTTATCTACCCCATGCCACTTACAGTGCGCTTTTCAACACCCGATGCACAACATCAATGGCAGATGAATGTCGAGGCCAGTCATGAATTGGTTGCCGACTCTTTAGTGATTACCGGCGAGTTAACTACGCCCTCGCAACAACGCATTCCTATCTCGGGCACCGGAAAAACCATAACACTGCCAGAGGCATTAGAAAGCGGTAATTACTATTGGAAAGGCCGTGCTTTTGCTAACAATACAGAAGGCCGAGAAATTCAACTTAATCTCGCTAAACAAGTGATTAGAGTTAGCCCCCCCGTTAGCACAGCAGGCGACGTTGTTGTGCAAGAGCGCTCTATAGGTGTCATCCCTATTGTTATTGGTGTGATAAGTACTTTATTGTTACTGACTGCTATTGGTGTATTGATACGCAAGCGTAAAAAGCCAAAAGCCAAATAAAGATATAATCTGCAACACGCCATTTGTAGCCTGTCGGTAGGGTGGCTCTTTTTACATTATTGTATTCAATTTTTTAAGATATAAGCCGATACGCTCACAACAAGTGTTACTTTTAAATGTATGATGCTGATATACGGTCGTATTTTATAGCCTTTGGAATACTATGATGTCACCTTTGCTGCCTGCTAATGAAGCCAAGCGCTTGGCTTTGTTGCACGAACTACAGATACTAGACACCCCCGCTGAGCCTGCGTTTGATCAGCTGATGGAACTCACCACTCAGGTATTGCAGGTGCCTATTGCATTAATTTCTTTAGTGGATGCAAACCGGCAGTGGTTTAAAGCAAAAGCTGGGCTTGATGTTGATGAAACTGGGCGAGATATTTCTTTTTGTAGTCATGTGGTGGCCGATAATAAGCCGCTGATTGTGGAAGATGCGCGCAATGATGTGCGGTTTGCTGATAACCCCCTAGTCACAGGGGAGGCAAACATTCGTTTTTATGCGGGGATCCCACTGCATGCTTATAATGAAGAGGGAGTTCAGGCCTGCTTGGGAACCTTGTGCATCATTGATACACAGCCTAGGCAGTTAAACGACCAGCAGTTTAAGCAGTTGACTATGCTTGCACAACAGGCACAACAATTACTGTTATTACACCAACAGCGTTTACTGTTAAATCATCAGGGGATGTTAAGTGATTATCGGCTGGCACGCTACGAAGCCATTACCACTGGGGCTGCCGCTGGAATTATACGCATTAATGGCCAAGGCTTAATTCAAGAAATTAATGATTTTGCACTCACCTTGCTAGGGTACGAGCCAGGGCGAGATCGTGAACGTTTTTTAGGCAATTTTAATTCTAAATAGTGAGCAA
>NZ_JBQDEX010000117.1:0-8203 GCF_052084945.1 Oceanisphaera sp. | reverse complement strand
GAATTTATTCGACCTCTTTAGGCCTTGCTATGGTTTTTAGTCGATTGAAATCAACTCTACAGCAGCCATAAAGCCTGTTCAGTTAGTTTTCCTGATTGGTATAAACTCCTCTGATCCCAAAGAAGTAACGAGTTATGACCTATGCCGCATCGTCTTTAATGAGATGCACATCCATATTGGGGTAGGGCATGCGAATGTTGTGAGCATCCATTTCTGTTTTAATTTGCTCTAACAAATCAAACTTTAACGCCCAATAATCACTGGCATTCACCCAGGGGCGTACAATAAACTCCACCGCAGTCGTGCCTAAATTACTTACCGCAATTTTACACTCTGGCTCTTTTAATACGCGCTCATCAGCAAGTACTATCTGGGAGAGTAGCGCCTTGACCGTTTTTACATCAGCGTTGTACGAGACGCTAATCACTAGGTCGAGGCGGCGGGTTTTCTCTTTTGAATAATTAACGATTTTGTCGTTTAAAATTTTAGAGTTAGGCACCACTATCATGCGGTTATCGGGGGTCATTAAAATAGTAGTAAAAACTTGTACCGACTGCACTGTGCCGGCCGTGCCGCCAGCTTCAATGTAGTCACCGGACTTAAAAAAGCGAAAACCAATTAATAACACACCCGCAGCAAAGTTAGATAAAGAGCCCTGTAGTGCCAGCCCAACCGCCAAACCGGCAGCACCGACTATGGCTACAAACGAGGCAGTTTGCACGCCCACGCGACTTAGGGCGGCAATAATCACAAATGCCAACAAGCCATATTTAAGGATGCTGGTTACAAAATCAGCAATAGTGCTATCAATCTTGCGCTTTTTCATCAAAGAATTAACGCCGCCAGTGAGCATACCGACCACAATAAAACCGATCACGAGCGTCAACAGCGCCGCCGCCATGTTTACTACATAATGGATAATTAATTCTTGGTTATTACTCAGCCAATCTTGAGCTTGATTGACGGCGCTTGATGGTTCCATTAGGTTACCTTTATTATTTTAAATATAGGGTTATGTTGCTCAGTATATCGCTTAACATCACTGCCTTATGCGGTACTGAGTTAGCTAACTACTGTGCTTACTTGTGGGCACAGTAGTTGCCACTGTTGCTCAAAATGTAAGGTGGGCTTAATGCTAAATTGACTGCGTACATATTGGGTAATACGCCCTTCAATGTGGGCCAGTAACAAGTTAGCCAATACTTTTTCGTCGGTGGCAAAGCCTTCACCCTCATATAAGCGACGTTCGCGCATCACTTGTTTAAACTGCACATCTAAACGTTCAAACAATTGGTTAATACGCACCAATAAGCGCTCGTGTTCGCCTTGTAGGCCATCACCATTTAATAATCGAGTAATGCCAGGGTTGCGCTCACAAAAGCCCAAAATAAGCTGCATGATATAACGTAAACGTAAGGCACAGTCTTTTTCATCTTGTAAAATTAAATTAATACGAGAAAAAAGCGTTTCTTCTATAAAATCAATTAACCCTTCAAACATCCGCGCTTTACTCGGAAAGTGCCGATACAAGGCCGCCTCAGATACGCCCACTTCGGCCGCTAATTTAGCCGTAGTAATGCGCCGCCCAGTACTGGTTTCTAGCATGTGCGCCAGTGCTTGTAAGATTTGTTCGCGTCTATTTTTTTTAACTTGGGTATTGGCCATAAATACGCATCACTCAGTTATTGGCGACCAGAAGAGCCAAAACCGCCTTCTCCTCGTTCGCTTTGGTTAAACTCATTAACAAGCGTAAATTGGGCTTGTACGACTGGCAAAATAACCAGCTGCGCAATACGCTCACCAGGTTCAATAGTGAACGATGTTGAACCTCTATTCCAGCAAGAGACCATTAATTGGCCTTGATAGTCAGAATCGATTAAGCCCACTAAATTACCTAATACTATGCCGTGTTTATGGCCAAGACCAGAGCGCGGCAATATGGTAGCGCACAGCCCCGGGTCGGCAATATGAATGGCAATGCCGGTAGGCAGTAGCTGAGTATCGCCTGGCGCGAGTGTTAGCGGTGCATCTAGGCACACGCGTAAGTCTAACCCTGCAGAGCCTGGGGTGGCATAGGCAGGAACAGGAAAGTCGGTGCCCACACGAGGGTCAAGAATTTTAAGCTCTATCGGTGTCATGGTATTGCTCTGCAATTAAAGTAAGAAGATGGGTGGCTAGGGTCGCTTTTTCTGCTAAAGCGAGTTCGGCTTGGCCATTAGGCCAGAATACGCTAAGCGCATTCTGGTCACTATTAAAACCTTGCCCCTGCGCCGCCACATTGTTGGCGGCAATCATATCAAGTTTTTTACGCTTGAGCTTATCTTGGGCATAGTGTGCAACATCTTGGGTTTCGGCAGCAAAGCCTACGGTAAAAGGCTTATTCATCAGTGCCGCAACGTCTGCCACAATATCAGGGTTTTTGGTCAGCTCTATGACTAAAGCATCTTGTGCTGTCTTTTTAATTTTATGTTCTGCTATCTGTTTAGGGCTGTAATCGGCCACCGCTGCACAGGCAATAAAAATCTGCTGGTGTTGAATATCTTGCATTACCGCGCCATGCATTTGGGTGGCGCTCTCTACATCTACTCGTGTAACACCTTTGGGAGTAGCTAAAGCGACAGGGCCACTGATTAAGGTGACCTCTGCCCCCATTTGCTGAGCCGCAGCTGCTATGGCGTAGCCCATTTTTCCTGAACTGTGATTAGAAATAAAACGCACCGGATCCAGCGCTTCTCGGGTGGGGCCGGCCGTTAGCATGAGCTTAACACCGGCCAGCAGTTGTGATGGCGCAGTAACGTGCTGTTCTATTAACGCGAGTAACTCCATGGGCTCTAGCATACGACCAGGGCCTACATCACCACAGGCCTGTGCGCCTAAAGCTGGGCCCCACACCAAGGTGTTACGCTGCAACAGTGTCGCTAAATTGTGTTGTGTGGCTGCATGAGCATACATTTGCTGGTTCATGGCAGGCGCCACAGCAAGAGGCGCCGGTGTGGCCAAACACAAGGTCGTTAGTAAGTCGTCGGCAAGACCGGCGGTTAACTTAGCGAGCGTATTGGCACTGGCAGGGGCAACTAAAATTAAGTCGGCCCATTTAGCCAGCTCAATATGGCCCATTCCTGCTTCGGCAGCGGGGTCGAGCAAGGCATCTGATACCGGCTCACCAGAGACCGCCTGCAAGGTTAATGGGGTTATAAACGCTTTGGCAGATTCCGTCATTACCACGCGCACCAAGGCATGGCGCTCTTTTAGGCGACGAATTAACTCGGCTATTTTATAAGCCGCAATACCACCGCTAATACCGATTAAAATGCGTTTGTTTGCTAAAGACATCACAGTGTTCCAACCGCTAACAGGCTGGCAAGATTATCATAAAAAATGGCTTTTGCGGTGATTGGCCAGCTTTCGACTAGGCTTAATAGCAATAGGCCTTGGTTTGCTGTGAGCGACAGGCATATCAAAACCTAATAACTGTTTTTCCTTGGAGTGCACCCCATGTATTGATGAAGTGCTACCAAGAAAAGTGCGTATACATTTTTCTTATAAAATTTTATTTATAAAGCATTTTAACTTTCCGTGTGAGTCTGTGTATTTCGTGGTAAAGACGTCTTTAATCTTTAGCAAAAAATAACCACATGGAGGTGGGGATGAGTATTAAAGATTGGCCCTTGAGTGAGCGCCCCCGCGAAAAGCTACTGAAACGTGGCTCTCATAGTTTATCGGATGCTGAATTATTGGCGATTTTTTTACGTACCGGTGCAAAAGGTATGGATGCCGTGAGTTTAGCGCGTACCTTGTTGAATGAGTTTGGTTCTTTACGTCAGCTATTAATGGCCGATCAACACAGTTTTTGCCAAGGGCCAGGGCTTGGGTTAGCTAAATATGTGCAGCTGCAAGCTAGCCAAGAGCTAATGCGGCGATTTTTAGATGAGAAATTAATTCGTGAAAATGCGTTAACCAGTCCTGAGCTTACCCGAGCGTTCTTGCAATCGCGATTACGCGATCAGCCCCGAGAGGTCTTTGCGCTCTTGCTATTAGACAATCAGCACAGAGTAATCGAATATTGTGAGTTATTTTTTGGTACAGTAGACGCTGCAGCCGTCTATCCTCGCGAAATTGTCTCTTTAGTGTTGAAACGGGGTGCTGCGGCGGTGATTTTGGTGCATAATCATCCATCCGGCGTCGCCGAGCCCAGTCGGGCCGACCGCATGATCACCGAACGTATTCAATCAGCCCTTGGGTTGTTAGATATACGCGTACTAGATCATTTAGTGGTGGGTGATGGCGAAACGGTTTCTTTTGCCGAGCGTGGCTGGCTTTAACAGTCGCGATTTTGGTGTTTTTTATTGATCTTTAGCTCAGTATGCTGTATAAATTGCCGCCTTATTTTGCCCCGATAGACGGCCAACGGGGTGATTAATTGCTCGAGCAAAAGTAAGTATTGGAGAAGACTGACATGTCTAAAGTATGCCAAGTAACTGGTAAGCGGCCAGCTGTTGGTAACAACCGCTCTCACGCCAAAAACGCTACCAAGCGTCGTTTTTTACCTAACCTACAAACTCATCGTTTTTGGGTTGAAGGCGAGAAACGTTTTGTAAAACTGCGCGTTACCACTAAAGGTATGCGTACTATCGACAAAAATGGTATCGAATCTGTGTTAGCAGATATTCGTGCCCGTGGCGAAAAGGTTTAAGGAGTTAACCAATGGCTAAAGGTATTCGCGAGAAGATCCGCCTGAACTCAAGCGCTGGTACTGGTCACTTCTACACCACGACCAAGAACAAGCGCAACATGCCTGAAAAAATGGAGATCAAAAAGTTTGATCCCGTTGCACGTCAGCATGTGATGTATAAAGAAGGCAAAATCAAATAAGATTTTGCATTCTTACAAAAAACCCGGCCTAGGCCGGGTTTTTTTATACCTAAACGAAAAGGCAGGGCTTCGAGCTTCCAGCTTTATTTTTCGCTTCGATAAATTTTGTCTGAATTGGCTTTGCTCTGCCAAGGCAAATCGGCATTCTGCCAGCCATTTTTAACCCGAAATCCTTTGTGCTCACCCTCTTTTATACTGCCACCCTGAAAGCCATTCACTACATAACGGGCATTTTTAAAGCCGTTATCTCGTAAAAACTCAGCACTGGGTAAGCCGCGCTCGCTGCCTGAGCGGCACATGGTGATAATGGTGGCGTCTTTATCAAGCCCTTTTGCGGCCAATGCTTGCTCAACGTCTTTAATAAAGTTTGGGTTGCGCTGCATGTCAAAGCGTTGCTGATCGTCACGCCAATTGTTTCTATTCACCATTAAATACGGAATATTTTGGTCTACCTGATCGGTAAAACCAATAAACATAATCTCAACCGGATCGCGCACATCAATAAACAACACATCGCTGCCTTGCTGTTGTGTTAGCTCATAGGTCGCTTTAGGAGTAATTTCTATTTCGTTAGCTAATGCATGAGCACTGGTGCCCAATAATGCGGCAGAAATTAACACGGAAGATAATAATTTTTTCATGGTTTACCTCTTAAAAATTAAATACGCGAGTGGTTATGTTAGTCATGTGCTGAGCAATATTATCTGGAGTGGCAACTCCTACACCTTCACGCAATTGCGCTTGATCGTGTTCACTGTTGGGTAAATAAAGCGCGCATACATCCACTTGGGCACCGGCTTGTTGTAGCTTAGTTAACAACTGCTCTGGGGTTACGCCTTTGGGTTTGAGCGGTGGGTTTTGAGTGTTTTGCAGTGCCAAATCGCCAGCTTTATCACACAATAAGATATTGATATGCGTCCCTTGAGCTTGCATGGCATTAGCCAATATCATTGCCATACCTTGGGTTTGTAGCTCACCGCTGTTTACTATAACCAGTGCATTCTCTACCCGAGGGGTGGTATCTGCAGCCTGAGCACCACCAGTTAACATGGCTGTACCTAAGGCGAGTGACGCGAGTTTTTTCTTGGTCATTACGGCTGTCCTTATTAAGTAAAGATTACATTTATTAGAATAGTCTAATTAATGCAGGGCGCCAAGTGCTTATTACATTTAGGTGATGTTGAGCTGAGCACAGGCAAGGTATACTGACTATAAATAACGAGGAGAATAGGCATGCCAGAGTTACCCGAAGTAGAAGTTAGCCGCCAAGGCATTAGCCCCTTTATGGTGGGTGAAACCGTGATGCGCGTGGTGGTGCGTAATGCCAGCCTGCGTTGGCCTATCCCCAGTGAAATTCAAGATATGGTGGGGTTAGCCATTACCGGTATTCGCAGACGCGCCAAATATCTTCTGCTAGAAACCGACTGGGGCACGGCTATTTTGCACTTAGGCATGTCGGGTAATTTAAAAGTGTTGCCCCATGGCACACTAGCAGGTAAACACGATCATGTTGATATTGAACTCAGTAATGGCAAGTTATTACGCCTTAACGACCCTCGTCGCTTTGGCTGCCTACTCTGGACCCGTGAACCCGTAGCACAACACAAATTGCTGGCAAAGCTTGGCCCCGAGCCGCTGACTGAGGCTTTTAATGGTGAGCTGCTATATGAGCGTAGTCGCAAGCGTAAAATTGCCGTTAAACAATTTATTATGGATAACCATGTGGTAGTAGGCGTGGGTAATATTTATGCCAACGAGGCATTATTCAGTGCCGGTATTCACCCTCAACAAGCTGCTAATGAGGTCACTAAGGCCCAATATTTAGCACTGGCCAGCGAGATTAAAACCGTGTTGGCGCGCGCTATTACGCAAGGTGGCACCACCTTAAAAGACTTTACCGGCAGCGACGGCAAACCCGGCTACTTTGTGCAAGAGCTACAAGTCTACGGCCGAGCTGAGCAACCCTGTTCAGCCTGCGGTGGTTTATTACAAGAAGTACGCATGGGCGGACGCAGCACCGTTTTCTGCCCACTGTGTCAGCCCAAACGCAGCGCCTAGCTAACGCCAACACAAAGGGGTCATTGCGAGGAGTGTAACGACGCGGCAATCCATGAGACTGAAAAGGTACTTGAATGTAAAAGGGAATAGGGACTGGTGAATAGGGATTTGTAACCCCCAATCCCTAGAACAGCATTGCCCTTCACAGGTTCCGTGGCAAAAAATGGCTTTTTAGTTCGCTGTCTTCACTCGGCGCTTGTAGCCGGGCGCTATGTTTCGCCCTTACCCATAAAATCCCTTTCAGATTTGGTTACTATTTTTCCGTGGTTTTCGTGGATTCCGTTGCAAAAATAATGGTTTGTGGCTTTAGTTCGACGCTAACTTCAAAGCAATGGCTTTAGCCACGGCTTCGGGTACAAACTGACTGATATCGCCGCCGTGGCGTACCACGTCTTTAATAAGGCTAGACGACACAAAAGAATACGCAGGGGCGGGGGTTAAAAATACCGTTTCTAAATCCGGCATTAAATGGCGATTCATGTTCGATAGCTGAAACTCGTACTCAAAATCAGACACAGTACGTAAGCCGCGAATTAATACATTTGCCTGCTGTTGCTGAGCAAAATCAACCAATAAGCCAGAAAACCCTACTACACGCACGTTCGCCAAATGGCCGGTGGTTTGACTGATCAGTGCCTCACGTTCATTTAAATCAAACATGGGTTGCTTACTTGCGCTGGTGGCCACCCCCACAATGACTTCGTCGAATAATTGGGCGGCACGGGTAATTAAATCTAAATGACCATGAGTGATGGGGTCGAAGGTGCCGGGATAAATAACCCGAGTACTCATAATTACGTCCTTATTAATAAACGACAATGATATTTTAAGATAGAATAGCACCGCTAAATGGCCTGTGGGAGAGCGAAGTGATAAAACGAGTCTTGGTAGTGCGTAATGATAAAATTGGTGACTTTATGCTGGCGTGGCCGGCCTTTGCCATGCTTAAGGCGTCTACCGACTGCCACATTACCGCCTTGGTGCCCAGTTATACTCAGCCCTTGGCCGAGTTATGCCCAAACATAGATGACGTCATTATCGACCCAGGTAAAGCGGCTGACTCTGCGGCTCAGAAAACCCTGTTAACTCAGCTTAAAGCCGGGCAGTTCGATGCTGTTATCTGCTTGTTCTCTAATTTTCGCAACGCCAAGCTCATGTGGCAAGCAGGCATTAAACAACGCTGGGCACCAGCCACTAAGCTGGCGCAAATATTGTATAACCATAAAGTAAAGCAGCGTCGCTCACAGTCCGCTAAGCCTGAATATCAATATAA
>NZ_JBQDEX010000116.1:0-8248 GCF_052084945.1 Oceanisphaera sp. | reverse complement strand
TAAGGCAAATACTATTACAGCATAAAGGGCCCCTTATAGTGGCAGGAGACTTTAATGTTTGGAGCCGTTCGCGCCGTTTATATTTAGCACAGTTTTGCCGTGCTATGGGGCTTAAAAAAGCAGTGATGGAAGATGCCAAATACATTAAAACCTATCGTAACCAGCCATTAGATTTTATTTTTTATCGAGATCTAAAGCTGCGTTCTGCTATTGCCATTAATACGCCCACGGTTTCGGATCACAATCCCATCTATGCCCAGTTTTCGCGCTAAGTATAAAAAGGCGCAATTTTTTAAATCATGAGTACATAAAAAAGTGGTCATTGTGCTACTAGTAATGGTAAAAATACCCTAAAGCGTTGGTATAGTCGGTGAGGTTTAGTGCCAGCAAAGTGACGCTGAGCGTGATTTGCTCTATGTTGTTATTGAGCGTGATACGGATAATTTAGCAGATTGCGAATGTTAAATTTAAGCTTGATCTAGAGCAAGCCTAGCAGTGGGTAAGCATGTTTATATGCTCGGCTGTTTGTTCATCTTTTTAGCGTACTGTGTAACGCACTATCTATGCGTAGCGAACTTAAAGGCGATTATTTTTGATTATCCAGTTTGTGGAACACTCTGTGTTGCTGTTGGCTCTATGCTGGCTGATTACGCTTAATATTCGTTGCTGGGAGCGTAATAATAGCGCAGCTAAGCTGATAGCTGGCGTTTTATTTGGCCTTGCGTGTGTTGTTGGCATGGTGATTGCGATTAAGTTTGGTAGCGGCTGGGTGTTTGATGCACGCAGTGTCGTACTAAGCGTCGCAGCCTTTGTGAGTGGCCCTCTTGTTGCGGTAGTTGCAGGCCTTATTGCCGCCAGCTACCGGATTTGGATAGGGGGGGCCGGTATGGTAGGTGGGCTGTTTGTTATTATCATCTCAATACTATTCGGCCTACTTTATCGCTACCTCTATCAAAAAGGTAAGGTAGGCAATGGACTAATCTCACTGTTTTGTTTTGGCTTATTGGTACACCTCAGCTTACTTGGGCACTTTGTCTTGTTGTCGCAAGCAAGCGAAGTCGCGTTACGAGCAGGGGTGGCCATGCTATTGGTGATGCCACTAACCACTGTCTGCTTAGGATGGATCTTAGAAGATATTAAACGCCGTAATCATAATGAACGAGAACTACAAATTGCTGCCACTGCTTTTGAAGTAAGGCAAGTGATGATGGTGGCGGATAAACGTCATCGTATTTTAAGGGTAAACCAGACCTTCACGGACATTGCTGGCTATCAGGCTAAAGAGGTAGTGGGGAAAAATACCAGCATATTTCACTCGGGCCGTAATGGCGCTGCTTTTTATAAGCAAATGCAGCAGCAGTTAGCAACTGACGGGCGTTGGCAGGGAGAAATATGGAGCCGACGTAAAAATGGTGATGTTTATCCGGCATGGCTATCAACCAGCGCAGTGCGTGACGCTCAAGGAAAGATCACGCATTATGTGTCATCAATGGAAGATATGAGTGAGCGTAAAGCCGCTGAAGCACGCATTCATCACTTAGCCTCGTTTGATGCGCTAACCGGTTTACCTAATCGTAGTTTGCTGCTTGATCGAATACAGCAAGCGATTGATTTAACAGAAAATGATCCGCGTTATGCTTGTTTGTTATTTATTGATTTAGATGGTTTCAAAAGCATCAATGACCTGTATGGCCATGAGACAGGCGATCAGGTATTGCTAGAAGCGGCAAAACGACTCAATAACATACTGTATTCTAATGACACATTGGCCCGTTTAGGTGCCGATGAGTTTGTTATTATGACCGAGAACATCAGTGTTGCTCACCAATCGGCGTTGGTATGGGCAGAGCAATATGCCGTGCGAGTTAATCAATTACTGAGCAAGCCTTATCAGATAGCCGCTAATAAATTATATAGTAGCGCCAGTATCGGGATTATTTTATTTAAAGATGCGAGCAGCTCGAGTAATGAGCTGATACAACATGCAGAAATTGCGATGCATCAAGCCAAGGCGTCGGGCAAGCAGAGTATACGTTTTTTTGACCCCACCATGCAGGAGGAAGTCAATGCTCGGCTGTTGCTTGAAGACGATATTCGCCGTGGCTTACAGGCGCAAGAGTTTATCCCCTATTTTCAGCCTCAGTTAAATACCGCTGGGCAAGTAACAGGGGCAGAAGTGTTAGCGCGCTGGCAGCATGCAGAGCATGGCGTGTTGGCACCCAGTTATTTTATTGAGGTGGCAGAACAGGCTGAGTTAATTGAGCAAATTGATTTACAGATGTTGCGCCAAGCTTGCTTTCAACTGGCATTGTGGCAACAGAGCCCAGCCATGTGCACCCTGCGCCTAGCGGTTAATGTAAGTGCACGCTTACTCTATAGATCTGACTTTGTAACAGTAATACTACAGTTTTTAGCAGAGTCGGGTGCTAACCCGCATCAATTAAAGTTAGAGCTCACAGAAACTATTTTGCTTGATGATATGACCACAGCGATAGCACGCATGCAAGTGTTAAAAGAGCGAGGTATTCGCTTCTCAATCGATGATTTTGGTACTGGCTATTCATCTTTAGCTTATTTACAAAAGCTACCCCTTAATCAGTTAAAAATTGATCAATCTTTTGTGCGTGGTTTGCTAGAGGGTGAGAGTAGTGTTGCTATTATTAAGGCTATTTGCGCATTGGCAGACAACCTTGATTTAGAGGTGATCGCTGAAGGAGTAGAAACTGAAGCGCAATATCAAAAGCTCCTTAGCTTAAACTGCTATCACTTTCAGGGGTATTTGTTTGGTCGACCCATGGCACTGGCGGAGTTTGAAGACTGGCTCAGCCAGCGATAAGGCCTCTACTCGTTTGAGAGTGAAGTTTTAGATTGTAAATTTTTAGCTGCAATCCATTGTGACATGTACTTGGTGCTCATCATGCTGTGATGGCGCAGCATACTGCCGGTAAAATTCATTAAGCGGTGCTCATCAAGCTGATTTGTTATTTGCTCAATATGGCAAATTAACGCCATACCTAAGGTGGCGCCATGATAGCGCTGTTGCAATAATTCGGTGCCCTCTTGTTGTGCTTGTTGCCAGCGGGCTTGATCTTGATATAAGGCCACGGCGGCATCGGCCAGTGCTTGAGGGCCTTGTGCAATCGCGCCTGGCCAAGGTTGCTCGCCGTGCATGCCCTCACTACCAATGGGGGTGGTGACGCTGGGCGTTTGCATAATCATGGCATCTAATAATTTGCCTTTAATGCCAGCGCCAAAGCGCAAGGGCGCCAAGCAGATTCGTGCTTGCTCCATCACAGTAAAAGCATTATCAGCCCAGCCTTTAATTAAAAAGCCCGTATTAGGGTTATGCAGTGCGGTGGCTTTGGGTGGCGGGTAAGAGCCATAAATATGTAGCTCGGCTTGGGGAAGTTGTTTGCGGATCAGCGGCCAAATGTGTTGTAAATACAGTACGGCATCCCAGTTTGGGGCGTGGCGAAAGTTACCTATGGTCATAAAGTGCTGGCGCTGGTTAAAGCCTGCGGTGCTGGTAGGTAAGCTGGCTAAATCGACCATAAAGGGCAGATGATGTAGCAGGCGCGAGTCGACCTTAAAGGTGTCTTGCAACAGCTGCATTTCTACATCAGAAATAATCAGTGACAGATCACAGCGCAAAATAGCGGCAATTTCACGTTTGGCAATGTCGCTAAATAAATCGGCCATGCTCATGGCGCGCTCAGCTTTATGGGCCTGATGCCGCGCGTGACGTAAACACTGTAAGTCTTCGGTATCGAGTATTTTCAATGCCTTGGGGCAGTGCTTTTCTACTCGCCAGCCAAATTGCTCTTCCATCATAAAACGATCGAACATCACGACATCGGGCGCTAAGTTAGCGATATAAGCATCAAAGCTGTCGCAGTTTAAGGTGATCGCTTGGCTGCTAATGCCCTCGGCGTTTAAGTCAATCATGTGCTCGGTTGGCTGGGCGGGGGTGGCAAACTCCACCTGCCAACCTTGTTGTTTATAAAGCCGCAATATCGACAGCATATGACTGCCCGCCGCCGAGGAGTTAGGTTCGGGCCAGACATAGCCAATCACCAATACTGTTTTCATGAATAACCTTCTTTATTTAATGACTAACGCTGTTGCCACGCAACCCACAGAATCTACAGAAAAAAATAATGAGCAGCTCTGAAAGGGATCTTAATGATAAAAGCTGAGACTAGACCAAAGCAAAAGTAATCAACAACAAGAGTGAGGTTGACGCTGTTAGTTGGTTAGCTGAACGCCTAGGGCTGGTTACTGACAGCGGTATGTGCTCGACCATAATTATCTGCAAAACGCTCTATGTCGTCTTCACCTAAATAGTCACCGGTTTGCACTTCTATTAATTCTAATGGGGTTGACCCGGCGTTTGCGAGCGCATGTAATTCGCCCACCGGAATATACACCGACTGATTTTTGGTGACCAGACTTACCTGTTCACCTTGAGTCACGCTAGCTGTGCCGCTAACCACCACCCAGTGCTCGGCGCGATGTTGATGCTTTTGCAAGGATAAACGCCCCCCCACATTAACGGTAATGCGCTTTACTTGATAATGCTCGCCACTGCCGATGGCATCAAATTTACCCCAGGGGCGATGGCATTCGCGGTGCTGAATATGTTCGGTACGACCGTCGGCTGCTAATTGTGCTACCAGTTGTTTTATCTCTTGCTCATGATCTTGATGGGCGACCAGTACGGCGTCTTTCGTCTCTATAATAATCACATCTTGCACGCCTAACGCCGCCACTAAACGATGTTCGGCCATAATCAAGCTTTGGCTTACCTCTTTTATGATCACATCACCGCGCAGGGTATTACCTTGGCTATCGGGGTTGAGTTGTTGCGCGAGGGCCGACCAAGAGCCGACATCACTCCAGTTGCTATTGAGTTCAACCATAGCCGCCTGGTGGGTGTGTTCCATTATGCCGTAATCAATAGAGATATTAGGACAGGCAAGAAAGGCGTCTTTATTAAGACGAATAAAGTCGAGGTCGCGTTCACTCTGGGCTAAAGCGGCTTCACAGGCGGCTAAGACTTGGGGCTGAAAATGCACTAATTCTTGCAGGTAATCTTTGGCGTTAAACATAAAAATGCCGCTGTTCCAATAATATTGGCCACTTGCCACATAATGATTGGCTGTGTCTTGGTCAGGTTTTTCTACAAATTGTGTCACCTCAAACCCGGCGGTGTTGGCAATGGCTTGGCCGCACTGCACATAACCATAACCGGTTTCGCCATGAGTGGGTTTAATGCCAAAGGTGACCAGCTTGCCCGCTTTTGCTAACGGCAGGGCGGCGGTAATGGCCGCCTGAAAAGCCGGCGTATCTTCAATAGTATGGTCGGCGGGCAAGGCTAATATAATGGCATCTGCATCTTCTGCTTTATTCGGAACTGGAGTGCAGGCTATTTGTTGTTCGGCATATAAGGCGGCCAACGCGAGCGCAGGTGCTGTGTTGCGCCCCTCTGGCTCTAGCATGATTTGCGCGTTTATATTCGGTAATTGGCGTACTTGCTCGGCCGCTAAAAAGCGGTGTTCTTCATTGCAAATTAGCAGCGGTGTTTGTGTTGCTAGTCCTTCTAACCGAGTCAGAGTGTTTTGCAATAGCGAAGAATGCGGCGTGAGCAGAGGTAAAAACTGCTTAGGGTGTTGCTGGCGAGACAAGGGCCATAAACGAGTGCCATGTCCTCCTGCCATAATTACTGGAAATAACATACTGAAACTCTTTTACGTTAAATAACAGAATATAGGGCCAACACCACGGTTGGGCCGCTTGCTGACAGCTTACGGCTTAACGCTATCATTGTTGATTTCATTTTGCGTTAAATCGCGCCATTTTCCCACCGGCACATCTAAGCCTATTCCTGCAATTTGCTCGCGATGTAAACCGACGACTTTATTACTGACGGCGGCAAACATACGCTTTACTTGATGAAAGCGCCCCTCCGTTAGCGTTAATAGTACTTCTTTGGCGCTAATTTGCTGTAATTTAGCCGGCAGTGTGGGCTTAGCCTCTCCTTGTAAGATGAGCCCTTGGCTAAAGATATCTATTGTGCTGGCGGCCAGTGTGTTTCTTAGCTTAACGCGATAGGTTTTGTTACAGCGATAATCGGGATGGGTGAGTCGATAAGACCAACGGCCATCATCGGTTAATAGCACCAGCCCTGTGGTGTCGGCATCGAGCCTGCCGACTAAGTGCAATGTTTCAGCCTGTGGAATATCAAGCCCGTTAAAAATAGACGGGTAGACACCGTCTTTATGTGAACACAAAGTGCCTGCGGGTTTGTGATACATAAGGTAGCGAGGGGGCCGCATAAATAATGTTTTTCCCTCTAGGATAATGCTGTTATTTTCATGTACCTGCTGGGTCGCATCTGTGATCACCTTATGGTTAACGCTCACATAGCCGGCCTTGATCTTGGCGTGAGCCTGCTGGCCATCTAATGAGGTACTGCGGCAAATAAACTTATCGAGGCGCATAGTTAGCTCAAGAGTTAAAAAGTCATTATCGCATAGCCCTCAACGACTGCTAAGCAGATGAATATACAATAGGTATCACCTAAAGACTGCAATAGGGTAAGTTCGCTTAATGCAACATAAATGCATGGTTATTGGTGGTTTGTTAGGAGAATTAGCTATTATTGTCTTTATGTAAAACTATATGCAATGTGGGGCGATCTTCTTATCTATTGCACATTAGTCGTGATTTAAAGGAGCTTTCCCTTACTTTTAGCACAAATAATCGACTATTTGAGGTTAATAAAGTTAAATTAATAGTCAGGATTTAAATTTTTTAAATGTTTTATAGCAGAATAAATCTCTTTCTTGCCTTCTGGGTCAGGATTCTTGTGCTGCACAAATCCTCCTGTGCCTTGCTTACTCACTACTGAGAGTGATTGTGTCGCAAATTATGGTCGATTTTACGTTTTGTATACAAACAAAATATTTATTGTGTGCAAGCTTTTTGGGGAGTAATCTTTCTCTCGTTCCAGTGACTTGATATATACGTTAAGCGCAAAGAACAACCGATATATTGTAAAATTAAATACCCGATATAAAATATAAAATATAAAATATAAAAAGGTAAATAATAATGAATAAATCAAAATGGATTGTTTCTGCAGCCGCCCTTGTTCTTGCCGCTTCTGCTAATGCAGGTTTTGGTGGCAACCACTCATATAACCATAACTACAACAATGGTTATACTAATGTTGAAGTAAGTAAAGATGTTACTGCAGGAAAAAATGGTTCAGTAAACTTTACTAAAACAATTACTAAAGCTAATGGCCAAACTGTTACCATTAATAAAAAAGTACAACGTGGCCAGAATGGTAGCGTTACCGTTAATAAAAACGTTAATGGCCGCCAGCATTCTTATACTCGTAACTTTAATCGTTAATACCTAGCAGTTTATTGCTGCTAGCTAATAGTTAATGATTAAGTTTAAAGGGCACTATTATGGTGCCCTTTTCTGTATGTCTGTTTATAAGAATGTCTATATGAAAGCATTTTCTTTATTGTTGCTGCTCTTCAGCTCTTCGGCAATGGCTCTCACTTTTACTACTGATGATCAGCAAAGTGCACTGGTTGTTAATGGTAAGTTTAAGTACCAATTGGGCGCACTGAATTATCAATGGCTGGATGCCAGTCAAGCGCAAGCCATAGGAGGTAATGATCAGTTTTCTATCAGTATAACTGGGGCGCACCGGCTAAATGAAAGCGTGACGCTGATTGGTGAGATGGGCTGGGATATTCTTTCTGACTCTGTGGTGGGAGATCAACTCTATGCCGATCAGGCTTGGTTAGGGATACGGTTTAATGAAACATTAGAGGTAACAGTAGGCCGCAGTGAGAGACCCTTTACCCAAGTGACCGATATGACGGATGTGTTTAATATATTTGGTGGCAAAGGGTATTGGTTTCAAGACGCTACTTTAGATGACCAATTAAAAATCAGCTATTACAATCATAACGCTGATATTAGAGTGGCTTATGCTGTTAATGATAACAATAAACAAAGTCATAATGTAGGCACTAAAGCGCAATATGGTTTTTCTGCGGGCTACCAGTATGATAATGGGCTGGGCCTAGTACTGGCCTATGAAAACAAAATATCAGCAGTATCACAAAGTGATATTGAGTCTATGGCGTTCGGCCTTAATTATAGTGATCCTACAGGTATTTATTTTGGCCTAACTGTAGGGCAAACTCATGATCAGCATATATAC
>NZ_JBQDEX010000115.1:0-8278 GCF_052084945.1 Oceanisphaera sp. | reverse complement strand
ATGCGCGTGGTTTGTATGGTGCCTTCTTGGACCGAAACCCTAATTGCCTGTGGCATCAATGTAGTGGGCCGTACCCGTTACTGTATTCATCCCCAAGACGCAGTGGCCGACATTGCCGTGGTAGGGGGCACCAAAGATGTGCAGTGGGACAAGGTCACGGCACTGGCGCCAGATTTAGTGATCTTTGATAAAGAAGAAAATACCCGTGAAATGGCTGATGGCTGCCCGTATCCGTATATCGCAACTCATGCCGAGTCGGTGCAAGATATGCCGCGAGCCCTGCGTTTATTAGCACAACAGCTCAATAACCATGCATTAATCATGCTGGCGGCGCGCTTTCAGACGGTGTTAAATAATCCACCAGTAATTAATCCCTCAGCGTTGCCACTGCTCACACACCCAGACGCCGCCTCTTATGGGGTGCTAAATGATAAGCGACCCTGGCTGTATCTCATTTGGCGCAAGCCCTACATGAGCATTGGCCGTCATACCTTTATTTACTCGGTATTTGCTCATCTTGGCTTTGCCGATAAGCTGATTGGCCTTGAGCCAAACTACCCCGATCTCAGCATCGAGGCTATTCAACAGCTTAACCCAGTATTACTGTGCTCCACCGAGCCCTATCCTTTCACCAAACAGCTCACCCCCACCCAAAACGAACTGCAACTAGACGCCGTACTCATAGACGGCGAACCCCTGTGCTGGTACGGCATCCGCTGTTTACGTTTTCTTGAAGCCGTTAGTGAAAATGGGTGAGGGTAATTATGGCGATTATAACTGCTAACTAAGTATCAGTAATAAAAAAAAGCCCTGATAAATCAGGGCTTTCAAGAATTAACAGTTAGCTGTTAACCTGCAGAAAAATTGGCTTTCAGTACTGCGTTGGCATTATTGGCCATCTCATTTAGCCCTAAGGTGTTATAGGCTTTTGCCATTACCTCTAAAGCAGGGCGCAGGGTGTCGGTATCGGGGTAGGATTGCACCACAAACTTGGCACGATTAGCAGCGGCAAGCCAAGCACCGCGTTTCATATAAAAATTCGCCACACTCAGGTCGTATTTTGCTAAGCGGTTTTTCAAGCTGACCATACGCGCACGGGCATCTGCTACATAGACGCTATCTGGATATTGGCGTAGCAATTGTCGAAAGTCAGCAAAGGCTTGGCGTGCGTAGGCCGGATCTCTATCGGTGCGGTCGATATTTAATAACTCTTGAAAGAAGTTATGATCGGTAGCCATATTCGTTAAACCTCGCATATATTGTGCATAGTCCACGCTGGGGTGATTTGGGTTTAAGCGAATAAAGCGGTCGATATTGGCCAAGGCTCGTGCAGTATCATCTTGTTTGTAATAAGCATAAATCAAATCAAGCTGTACTTGATTGGAATACGCTCCAAACGGGTAGCGAGAATCCATTGCTTCTAACAGTTCAGCAGCGCGGATAAAATTACCGGCTTGCAACCGAGTTTGTGCATCTTGATATAGCACCTCAGGTGGCTCATCTGGCACCTCATCTTTTTTAGTGCTAGAGCAGCCTGTGGCAGTGAGTGCCAAGGCGAGAGTCAAAGGGAGCCATACGCTTCGTTTTTTAGCCATGTAAAGAGTCCATTTTTGCGATTTAAGCGCGAAGTTTGCCAAAACTGATTAACTCAGCGTCAAGAACAGCTAGAATACCCAATTAAACATCATTTGGTAACCAGTCGTCACTATGAGCCAGCAAATTGAATTAAACGGCACCGTTGCCGATCACCAGTTTGGTCAGCGTTTAGATCAAACGTTGGCGGAAATGTTCCCTGATTATTCACGTACTCGTATAAAAACGTGGATCCAACAAGACCAAGTTCGTCTCGATGGAGAAATTGCCAATAAGCCACGCGCCAAAGTGGTGATGGGCCAGCAAGTGGTTATTCACGCCGAGTTAGAAGACGATGTACGTTTTGAACCCGAAAATATTCCGCTTAATATTGTGTATGAAGATGATGATATTATTGTCATCAACAAGCCCGCCGGCTTAGTGGTTCATCCTGGAGCCGGCACCCCAGGGGGCACGCTGCTTAACGGGTTATTGCATTACTGCCCAAGTATTGCCGAAGTGCCTCGTGCCGGCATAGTGCATAGGTTAGATAAAGACACCACCGGCTTAATGGTGGTAGCTAAAACGATACCGGCACAAACCCATTTAGTCACGGCTTTGCAAGCTCGTGATATTACGCGAGAGTATGAGGCAGTGGCAATTGGTCACATGACCTCCGGTGGTATGGTAGAGGCTAATATTGGCCGACACCCCACTCAGCGTATCTTAATGGCGGTGACTCCCTCAGGCAAACCTGCCGTTACGCATTATCGGGTGATGGAAAAGTTTCGGGCGCATACCCGATTACGACTGCGCTTAGAAAGTGGTCGCACACATCAAATTCGCGTGCATATGTCACACTTGCAGCATCCTTTGGTGGGAGATCCTACTTATGGCGGTCGCCTTAAACTGCCGCGCGGTGCAACCCCTGAGCTGCGAGATTTTTTACGTCACTTTAGGCGCCAGGCTTTACATGCGGTTATGTTGCGCCTAGCTCACCCAATAACCGGTGAAATAATGGAATGGCAAGCGCCATTGCCTGATGACTTTGTGGAGTTAATAGAGCTATTACAAGCCGATACTGCTGATAATCCTAATGATCTGGTTTGGACTTAACACCCCAACAAGCACCCAGCTAATAAAGTCGCAAATCTTGTTAACTGAACCGGTGTTTGAACTTGCTCGATTAAAGGTTTCTTCAGATTTAATCTTTATTTTTCTGTGTTGTTTCGTGTATTCCGTGGCGGAAAGTATTTAATTTTTAATCCGTATTCTATGGAGGCGATGCTATGAATCTAATCCAGCCATATTGGCCGACACCGGCAAATGTGCGTTCGGCACAAACTACACGTCTTGGGGGTGTCAGTCTGCCCCCTTTTAGCAGTTTAAACTTGGGCACTCATGTGGGGGATAGCTTTGCTAATGTAGAGGCTAACCGCGCTCAGTTAGCAGCGTGTTTAAAGCTGCCTACGCCCCCCCTGTGGTTAGAGCAAGTACACGGTACCCGAGTACTTACCTTGCCTGATGAGTCTGGCAACCTTATTGCCGATGCAGTGGTTAGCCATACTCCCGGTCAGGTGTGCACTATTATGACCGCCGATTGTTTGCCGGTGTTATTTTGTGACACCGCAGGCACTGTTGTTGCGGCGGCACATGCGGGGTGGCGGGGGCTGGCAGCCGGCGTATTAGAGGCCACTTTAGAGTCGATGAAGGTTGATCCTGCCACTGTGATGGTGTGGTTAGGGCCTGCTATTGGCCCCAGCGCCTTTGAAGTGGGCGGCGAAGTGCGCTCGGAGTTTATGGAATATTCACCACAGGCGGCCTACGCTTTTGTCGCGCACGGTGACCCAAACTATGATAAATGGCTGGCAGATATTTATCAGCTGGCGCGTTTACGGCTAAAAGCGGTGGGGGTCACTCAGTGTTACGGCGGTGATTTTTGTACCTATACTGACTCTAAACATTTTTTCTCTTACCGACGTGATCAGGTTACCGGCCGTCAAGCCAGTCTGATTTGGTTGGAATAACATCAGCATTGAGCACCAAGCGCTCGGCGCCCAGCTAAATAGAAACATCCAAACCAAGATCAACCCCGAACCTAACACCTTCTTTGCTACGGAACTCACGGAAAATACAGATCAGATCTGAATAGGGATTTTTAGGGGGAACACCCAACTCAAAAGCGACGTCACGCTTAGAGGTGGAGCTACCTTGTAGTCTGCCCACTTGTTCGACTGTCCTGCGAAGCAGGGTGAGGTGTTTTATGGCTATATTCGGTCTTACCCATTAAGTTTTTGTCCTTATCTCATCTTCATTTTTCCGTGGGTTTCGCGGGTTCCGTTGCGAGAAAGTCTTTAAGATCTCTTTAACGCTCTATATTTAGCAGGGCGCTTGGTGCTGTAATTCATTTCCCCTCAAAGCTTGAAATTTCACCATTCTCCCCCCATCTATAATGTTAAATAACATCTATTTTAATTTCTCGCCGACATGCTGGCGATTTGTTGGAGGAAGACTCTGATGCGACTCGATCGTCTTACCAGTAAATTTCAATTGGCCCTGCAAGATGCCCAGTCAATGGCGGTGGGGCGTGATCATGCTTACATTGAGCCGGCACATTTATTAGTGGCTATGCTCAACCAAGAAGGGGGCACCTTACGTCCTTTGCTAACGACTTCAGGCGTAGACGGTAATACCTTGCGTGCTGAGTTAGATAAATCGCTAGACCGCTTACCCAAGGTCAGCGGCGGCGATATGGATGTACAGGTGTCGCCAGTATTAGCCCGCTTACTTAACCAGTGCGATAAATTAGCGCAACAGCGTAAAGATGCTTATATTTCATCTGAGTTGTTTTTGCTGGCGGCGTTAGATGAAAAAGGCGAGCTGGGTGAACTATTAAAACGTGCTGGTCTCACTAAAGATAAGCTGAGCGAGGCCATTGAGCAGGTACGGGGCGGACAAAAAGTTGATGACCCTAATGCCGAAGAAAATCGCCAAGCACTAGAAAAGTACACCATAGATCTTACCGAGCGTGCCGAACAGGGCAAGCTTGACCCTGTTATTGGCCGTGATGATGAAATACGCCGCACTATTCAAGTGCTGCAAAGACGTACTAAAAATAACCCAGTACTTATAGGGGCACCAGGGGTGGGTAAAACCGCCATTGCCGAGGGCCTAGCCCAGCGAGTGCTCAATAATGAAGTGCCTGAAGGCTTAAAAGGAAAGCGGGTGTTATCCCTTGATATGGGCGCCTTAGTGGCAGGGGCTAAATATCGCGGTGAGTTTGAAGAGCGACTGAAAGCGCTACTGAATGAGCTTGCCAAAGAAGAAGGGCAGGTGATCTTATTTATTGATGAGCTGCATACCATGGTCGGCGCCGGTAAGGGCGAGGGAGCCATGGATGCAGGGAATATGTTAAAGCCGGCGTTGGCGCGGGGTGAGCTGCATTGTGTTGGGGCGACGACATTAGATGAATATCGCCAATACATTGAAAAAGATGCAGCTCTTGAGCGCCGCTTTCAAAAAGTACTGATTAATGAGCCCACCGTAGAAGACACCATTGCTATTTTGCGGGGCTTAAAAGAGCGCTATGAATTACATCATCATGTGCAGATTACCGACCCCGCCATAGTGGCGGCGGCGGTATTATCGCAGCGTTACATTGCCGACCGTCAGCTGCCAGATAAAGCCATCGACTTAATTGATGAAGCGGCGTCCAGTATTCGTCTACAAATTGACTCTAAACCAGAGCCATTAGATAAGCTGGATAGACGTATTATTCAGCTCAAGCTAGAAGAACGTGCCTTACTAAAAGAAGACGATGAGGGCAGCTTAAAGCGCTTACAGCTTATTCGTGATGAATTAAGCGAAAAAGAAACTGAATATGCAGGTTTAGAAGAAACTTGGTTGTCCGAAAAAGCCGCCATGGCCGGTACTCAGCATATTAAGTCTGAACTTGAGCAAGTCAGGCGCGAGCTAGAAGTTGCCCGTCGAGCTAGTGACCTAGGCCGTATGTCGGAGCTGCAATATGGGCGTATTCCTGAATTAGAGAAGCAACTCGATCTGGCTGGACAGGCTGAGATGCAAGAGCAGCACTTGCTAAAAAACCGCGTCAGCGAAGAGGAAATAGCCGATGTGCTGGCGCGTTGGACCGGCATTCCGGTGGCGAAAATGCTGGAAGGCGAAAAAGATAAACTCCTGCGCATGGAAGAGAGCTTGCATCAGCAAGTCATTGGCCAAAATGAAGCGGTAGAAGTGGTTTCTAATGCTATTCGTCGTAGCCGTGCTGGCTTATCTGATCCTAATCGTCCTGTTGGCTCTTTCTTATTTATGGGGCCAACCGGGGTGGGTAAAACAGAACTGTGCAAAGCTTTGGCTGATTTTCTCTTCGACAGTCGCGATGCCATGGTGCGCATTGATATGTCGGAGTTTATGGAAAAACATTCAGTATCACGCCTTGTGGGGGCACCTCCTGGTTATGTAGGTTATGAAGAAGGTGGTTATCTAACAGAAGCGGTGCGTCGTAAACCTTACTCAGTGATTCTGCTGGATGAAGTCGAAAAGGCACACCCCGATGTTTTTAATATCTTATTGCAGGTCTTAGACGACGGTCGCCTGACTGACGGCCAAGGCCGTACTGTGGATTTTCGTAATGCCGTAGTGATTATGACCTCAAATATTGGCTCAGATTTGATCCAAGAGCATAGTCAAGATAAAGCCTATAGCGAAATGAAAGACATGTTAATGGGAATACTGGGACAGCACTTTAGACCAGAGTTTATTAACCGTATAGATGACATAGTGGTATTCCATCCGCTCGGCGCAGAGCAGATAAAATCCATTGCTCGCATTCAGCTGCAAGGGTTAATGGCGCGACTAGTCGATAAAGGTTATGAAGTGACGGTAACAGACGCTCTGCTAGATAAAGTAACCGATGCCGGCTTCGATCCGCTATTTGGTGCGCGGCCTTTAAAGCGTGCCATCCAGCAAAAAATCGAAAACCCACTGGCGCAAGCTATCTTGTCCGGCAACGTTATCCCCAGCAAGCCACTCGCGCTAGACACAGACGATAATGGACTTGTTTTTAAGCAGTAACTTATTTTTAAGCTGTAACTTAGCGCCGAGCGCCCGGCGCCAAGCACCCAGCTACAAATAAGCCAAAGCTATAAGTAAAAAAAGCACCGAACCTAAAGGCTAGGTGCTTTTTTGTTTAACTGATAGCTTACAGCTGATCGCTTACGGCTTTCACTTACCCCGGATGCCCATCTGCTCTAGGCTGAGAAAGTATCGGCCAATATACCCAACAAAACACACCATAAGCGGCAATCCAAAAGGTTGCGCTCATATGATAGGCCTGCATAGTGATACTGGGTACTAGCATAGGTAATAAACTGCGAGTGAGTGCGGCCAGTATAATAAACACAAAGGCCACGACCATAGCGCGGGTTATTTCTAACTTACGACCTGAATGACCCAATGACACGCGGGCAATCATTCCTAGAACCACAGCGCCTAATGCCCCAGCGGTTAACCAATGGCTGGCTAAAGAAATACTGACTCCTACATTGAGTAAGGCTGCCGCCAAGCCCAATAAACCCAGAGGGATAAACAAATACCCCAGATACAGGATCCACAGTAAAGGTACACCTGTGGTCACTTGATAGTTCCAGCGAGCCAAACGGATAAAGTGCGCAATAGCGCTAACTAATAGCAATAAGGCGAGCAGGACGTTCGCAACACTAGATCGGGGTAGCAATAACCAAGCAAATGCTGACAGCCAAATAGATACTAAACTGAGTTTTTCGAGCCAGACTAATGGCGTTATTTTAGGGGTATTAGTGGCGCGAGCGGTAAAGAAAGGAAACACTCGGCCACCCATCACGGTAATTAAGGCGCTGATCGCTAATACCGCTGTAATGAACACCCGCTCGCTTAACAGCCATTGACCATTAATAGCTGCGTAGTAGCTGAGTGCGTTTAGTAAGGTAAAGAACACAAACAAAGGAACAAAGAATAAGTTGCGCCATTGCTTTGTTTTAAAGATTGGGCGAGCCAGCATACCAGCCACTATGGGCAACCACAGCAAATCCATCGCTATCACTAACCCATTTAGCTCGCCGCGTAAGGGCATTAACAAACGAGGTAATAGCCAGAGCCCAGCTACAATTGCTAAGGGCCAGCTTTTTATGCCCGGAACCCCAGTCCAGTTTTGCATCGCCGTGGTAACAAATCCCGCTATTATTGCCAGCGCAAAGCCAAACAGCATTTCATGGGCATGCCACCAAATTGGGTTGCGCACGCCAGGTAGAGCATCAACCCCAGATAAGGTCAAAATCCACAGCAACATCGCCATTGCCGAAAAAAGGGCTCCTCCTAAAAAGAACACTCGAAAGCCTAACCGAAACAAAGGCCATATCTTGTTCTCTACATTAGTATCCAGTATTTGCATCGCTTGCACCTTTATTGGTATTTAATATGCACATTATACGAAGTCAGGATAAAAACAAACCTTTACCCTTCGGGTAGCCGTAAACTGTGCATGGGATGGCGCCTTGCGCCATTTCGCGGCTAAAGCACGCGACTACATTCGTGCACCATGCCACTATCGGCGCTGGCCTTATATATAGCACCCTGTAGGCACTGCTTCAGCTGTGCGTATATCGCGTAGCGATATTTTATCTGTTTTAGTGTTTTATCTTTAGCTGATCGC
>NZ_JBQDEX010000114.1:0-8317 GCF_052084945.1 Oceanisphaera sp. | reverse complement strand
CCCCATCAAAAAGGATTAATGATCACCGCTCTCGGTGTGCTGGTGATTGCTCCCGATGCCTTATTATTACGCTTTATCACCTTGCCTGCCGAGCAGGTGGTATTGTGGCGCGGATTGTTCAATATGCTGGGCTTTTTTGCCATTGTGCTGTTTCGTTATCGCAGCCAATGGTTGCAAGCTTATATGGCTTGTACCCGCGTTGGCATAGGCTGCGCCCTGCTATTTACTTTAAGTACTATAGGCTTTGTGCTGGGCAATCATTTTACCAAAGCTGGCAATGTGCTGGTTATTCTCGCCTCAGCGCCTTTTATTGCCGCCTTATTAAGCCGCCTCTTTTTACATGAACGCTTGGCACTGCGCACCGGGTTGGCCATTGCGGGATCCATGGTAGGAATGAGTCTTATCGTGATAGACGATGTAGGCTCAGGCTCTTGGCTGGGCAGTGCTTTTGCCTTATTAGCCGCCTTAGGCTTGGCGGGTAACTTAACCTTGGCCCGCAGTCGGCCCCACATTGATATGAGCCCCATGCTGACTCTCAGTGGCCTGTTTACTGCCGCTCTGGCCTTTATTTGGATAACGCTAACTGATAGCGCCTTAGCGTTACCCGACGCAGTCAATGCCGGCTGGCTGCTGTTATTATGTGCTTTATTGCTCCCCATCGGTTTTACCCTTATTCAACAAGGCCCGCAATATATCCCCTCGGCTGAGGTGAGCTTATTGCTGCTATTAGAAACCATTTTCGGCACCTTATTAGTTTGGTGGATATTAAGCGAGCGCCCTAGCCCGTTAGCCTTGCTGGGGGGTGCGATTGTGGTGAGTGTGATCTTTATTAAAAACGGCGTTGAGTTTTTTAAAACAGCACAGCGCCTTTGAAATAAGACAAAACAAGAGCGCTTCTTTTATAAGCGCTTGCACTCTGGGCGGGTTTTCAATGGGCAGCGACTTATATATAATCTTGCTGTGCTCCTATAGTTCAACAGGATAGAACAGCTGCCTCCTAAGCGGCCGATCCAGGTTCGAGCCCTGGTGGGAGCGCCATTTTCCTTTATTATCCTGCTATCTTTGCGACAACTTGCCCTCTAGGTCAAGCACTGGCAGAGTGTGCCTTTATTTGCATCATTTAAAGGCGTTAGCCCCTTATGACATCCTCTTCCACTCACAGCACTGGCCCCTCTTCTAAAAAAAGCGTCCTGATCACCGGCTGTTCGTCGGGCATAGGTCTGTGTGCCGCCCATTTTTTGCAGGCACAGGGTTTTCAAGTGATCGCCTCCGCTCGCCAACAAGCAGATGTAGATAGCCTGCGCCAAGCAGGCCTCACCGCCATTGTATTGGATTTGAATGATGAAGCCTCCATTGAGGCTGGCGTAAAAAATACGCTGCAACTCACGGGGGGCAAACTGTATGGCTTATTTAACAATGGAGCTTACGGCCAGCCGGGGGCACTCGAAGATTTGCCCACTCAGGCGTTGCGTGAGCAGTTTGAAAGCAATGTGTTTGGTTTACATCACCTTACCCGCTTGGTGCTGCCCACTATGATAGCCGCAGGGGAAGGTCGCATTGTGCAAAATAGTTCAATTTTAGGCTTAGTGGCCCTGCCCTATCGCGGGGCATACAATGCCTCTAAATTTGCGCTGGAGGGCTACACAGACACACTGCGCTTAGAGCTACAAAACACCGGCGTTAAGGTGAGCTTAATTGAACCGGGCCCAATAGAAACCCGCTTTAGGGCCAATTCAAAACGCGCCTTTGCACAATATATCGATACCAATAACAGCCGCCACCACGCCAATTATCAACACACTTTACATCGGCTCGAACAGCCTGGCCCTAGCTCACGGTATAGTCTTGAGCCAGACGCCTGCATGCCCCCCTTGCTGCATGCTCTTACCAGTCATAAGCCCAACATTCGCTACCCCGTCACTCGCCCCACCATTATAATGAGCTATTTACGTCGTTTATTAAGTGCACGGGCACTCGATAAATTATTACTTAAAGCCGGAGGCTAGCTGTGCGGTTAAAACTATTGCTGATGCTGTTGTTGTGGAGCTGTGCCGGTTACGGCTTAGCCGCACCGGCGTTATGGTCTGCGGTAAAAGGCGAACAGCAACTGTGGCTATTTGGCTCAATTCATTTAGCCGATGAAAGCATAAACCCCCTGCCCCAGCCCTTACTAGAGAGCTTAGCGCACAGTAAACACCTGTATGTAGAAGTCGATCCAAGTACCTTAACGCCTGCTGTATTAGCCCCCTATTTAACCCTGCCCAAGCAGCAAACTTGGTCATCTCGATTAGGAGAGCCATTAGCCACTGAGCTTAAACAGCAGCTTAATGCACTGAATTTAGCCCATCTAAGTGGCCTACCGCCTTGGTTTGCGGCCATGCAACTGAGTCAGGCGAATGCCCAGCGCCTAGGCTTTTCCAGTGATAAAGGGGTGGATATGCAACTGCTGCGTTTAGCGCAACAACAAGGGATTCCCATCAGTGGATTAGAGCCGCCTACACTGGTGTTTGAGCTATTATCAAGCTTGGCTGAGCGCCAGCTAGAAGTTGATTTTGTTCGTCATACTTTGGCTGAGCAAGCAGAATTAGCCGAGCAGCTAGCGCTATTATTAACCACTTGGCAAACGGGAGATGAGCAGGCGTTATTGGCCTTACTGCAAGATGAGCAATCGCCTGATATGACAGCGTTTATTGAACAAGAGCTATTGCTGTCTCGCAATCAACTCTGGCTAGAAAACCTAGCTCGCCAAGCCCCCTCTAGTGCATTAATGGTAGTGGGGGCGCTGCATTTATACGGCGAGCACGGCTTATTGCAGCTACTACGCAATGCCGGCTATAAAATAACAAGAAATTAAATGGGGTCGGAGTCAATTTAGAGCATGATTAATTGACTCCGACCCCATTTTAATTTTGGCAGGCCAGTTTGGCCATTTTCATCGCACCAGCAAAAGAGGCGGCACCGGCAATAAAGCGATTGTTGTGGCAAAAACCGGCGTCATTAACACCCGTTGCTTGTTGTAACTCGGCCCCAGATAGCCCCGCCCATGCCAGGGGGAGAGACTGTTTATTGTCGAATGAATCAGGAGCCACAGGCACCGCTTGGATCATCCATTGCTGCGCAGGGGACGGATACACCACATACAACACCTGCTGACCATGTTCATGCACCGCCTGCTTCCACGGAATGTACTTATCTAGCACCACAATGCTAGCTTCTTCGGCCTGCTCAATGGCCACAACCACTTCTTGATAGGCATCAAGTTGAGCGGTGGCATTGGCAATAAAGCGCATCAGAATAGTAGTGGCAAACTGCACCGCTTGCCCAAAGCAGTCATCAAAGTTATCGGCTTCTTGCCAGGTTGGGTTTAATAAGCCAATAGTGTGACTCAGGCTCACGCCTTGCTCATTACCTGACATGCCATAGCCACAGTCTATGGCATCAATCACCGCCACTAAATTTGCATCTAGCTTATCAGCAAGCAACGGGTTACCTTGGCACACCGCCAAGCCATAATAGCGCCATACCAGCCCAAATGAAGAGTAGGGAATACCGTTATCGCGGGCACCGGCACCACCGCGCTGATGGTGGTCAAAACGCCCAGCTTGAGCGTCGTATTCTTGGCCCACGTCGACCACTATGTCAGCCTGAGCGATTAGGGCGGCATCGCGCGTGCGTATTAGTTGTGCATCTGGGTATAGGTGCATTAGTGTGGCGACACTAAAGACATCATCGGCATGAAATTTACCGCTGTGGGTTACTATGGTTTTTTTCATTACAATACTCTATGCCATGCACTTATTTGTGCAAAAATTTGTGAGTGTGATATTAGCAATCAAAGCCGCACAAGGCACCTTCTTCCATGAACACTCCACTAAAAAGCACAACTTAACAACACAAGCATACCTTGGTTTTAAACTGTGCACTTTATTGATCAAGATCAGCATGGCGCTGCCCCTAGTCGCTAAGATACCTCCATAGCGCACACGAAGGGAGACGACTATGGCTTTTTGGCTTGATTTAATGTTTGGTAGCGATGTTGGTTTTATGTCAATGATGGTGATTATTTGCACCGCAATCATTATTAGCTTTTTGGGCTGTTTCTTTGTTTACAAAGTGCGTACTGCCACCTCTACTGACGAATAACCCCAGTTTACAACGACAGGCCCTACTCCTCCTCCCCGGGGCTTGTCGTTTCCTCTTAGGCATTCACTTAGCTTATACTGCGGCTTATCTTTACTACGCCGCCAGCTTTACTCAAGCAAACGACACCTTGACCTGATCTATTTAAGCGGCGTAACACTTTTTGTTTTACGGAGCCTGCTATGTCTTATGATGCCCTCACTCGCCATTTTGAACAACAACATCACCTACAACATTTAGGGGCAATTTGTAGCTGGGATCAAGCCACCATGATGCCAGCAGGGGGCAGTCAAGCCCGTGCCGAGGCCATGAGTACGCTGGCAGTGCTAAGCCACCAACAGCTGCAAGCACCACAATTAGCCGACTGGTTTGAGGCAGCACAACAAAGTACATTAACTCCAGCGCAAACCGTGAGCTTACGCGAAATGCGCCGTCAGTGGCGCGATGCCACTATGCTGCCCAGTGATTTAGTGGGGGCATTTTCTTTAGCCGGTTCTCGCTGTGAACACGCTTGGCGCAGTTTGCGTCCTGCCAACGACTGGGCGAGCTTTTTACCTTTATTTGAAGAAGTGCTCAACTTATCTCAGCAGGTAGCGGCAGCGCGAGCCGATGTACTCGGTTTATCTCGTTACGACAGTTTATTAGAGCAGTTTGAACCCGGTATGCGCAGTGCCACCCTCAACCAAGTGTTTGGTGAAGTTAAGCAATGGTTGCCTACGTTAATTAGTGATGTGCAACATAAGCAAGCTCACGATCACGTTATGCTTCCCCAAGGGCCATTTGCCACGGAGCAACAACGAGCGTTGGGGCTAGATGTGATGCGCTTATTAGGGTTTGATTTTAACCATGGCCGTTTAGATGTCAGCGTGCACCCTTTTTGTGGGGGCGTGAGTGAAGATGTTCGCTTAACCACCCGCTACGACGAACAAGATGTAGCACAAGCATTAATGGGCGTGATCCACGAAACTGGCCACGCCCGTTACGAACAAGGGCTACCGGCACAATGGCGCAAGTTACCCGTCGGTCAGGCACGATCTATGGGTATTCATGAATCACAAAGTCTGTTTTTTGAAATGCAACTTGCCCGTCATCCAGCCTTTATTAAGCAACTCAGTCCATTATTAGTACGTCACTTTGGTGAACAGCCGGCATTTTCCGCTAACAATTTGGCTCAGCTTTATACTCAGGTGCAGCCTGGCTTTATTCGGGTCGATGCCGATGAAGTCACCTATCCGGCGCACGTTATGCTGCGTTTTGAAATAGAGCGGGATCTTATTGAAGGTAAATTAACGGCGAAAGAGGTACCAGAATGCTGGGATAGCTTGATGCAAAACTATTTAGGGCTCAGCACCAAAGGCAACTATAAAGACGGTTGCATGCAAGACATTCACTGGACAGACGGCAGCTTTGGCTATTTCCCAAGCTACACCCTAGGTGCCATGTATGCCGCCCAACAAGCCGAGGCAATACAACAGCAACATGGGTCACTCGATACCTTAATTGCGCAGCACCTGCCCAACATTTTCGACTGGTTACAACACAACATTTGGCAACATGCTAGCCTACTAGAAACAGACACCTTGATAACCCAAGCCTGCGGACAACCATTAAACGCCAGTGCCTTTAAGCGTCATTTAGAGCAGCGTTACTTGGGGTAAAAGTAAGCGGAGGCAGATAGCTGACCTCGACTCAAAGGGGCTAGGAGGGAGAGATGGAGAACAAACAAGAACACCACCGATTAGTGGTGTTTTATGATGGCAGTTGTGAAAGCTGCATTAAAGACCGCGCTAATTACGAGCGCTGGGCAGGTGCAGGCGGCCACGACATTTACTGGTTTGATATTACCGACCAAGAAGACGCAATTCATAATATTGGGCTCACGCCTGAGGCAGTGATGCGTGAGCTACACGTACAAACAGCCGATGGCACTATACTCAGTGAAATTGATGCCTACATTTTATTAATGCGTCGTGTGCCCAGACTCAAGCTACTGGCTTGGTTTATTGGTTTACCCTTAGTGCGCCCCTGCTTATCATGGTTGTATCGCACTTGGGTAGAGCGAAGATTAAAACGCCAAGGGCGCCTTTAAGCTCGCTTAGCAGTATTAAAGTGGGCTTAGGTTATATTTGACACTAACACGTCGCTGAGGCATAACCGATAGCAGACTTTACAACATGAACAGAGGCTTATTATGCGCTACGCCAATATTACCGGCTGGGGAAAATGCTTACCTCCCGCCGCGTTAAGTAATGATGATTTGAGTACTTTTTTAGATACCTCAGATCAATGGGTTAATAGCCGCACGGGTATTTGTTCGCGTCGTATCTCACATGTAAACACGTCAGAACTTGCCACTGTAGCCGCGCAACACGCCCTGGCGGCTGCAGATCTTGAGCCCAATGACATAGACTGCATTATTATGGCCACCGCCAGCCCTGATACCTTAGTGCCCAGCGCGGCCTCTGCGCTACAACGTAATTTAGGCATAGGCAATGCGGCAGTGTTTGATATTAACGCCGCCTGCACCGGCTTTATTTATGGCTTAAGTGTCGGCAGCGCCTTAATTAAAGCCGGCTCCATGAATCGTGTGTTAGTGATTGGCGCTGAGCGACTTACCCATTACCTCGACTGGACCAAACGCGACACAGCCGTTTTGTTTGGCGATGGTGCCGGTGCCGTAGTATTAGAGGCCGATAACCAACCACTGGGGCTTATTGCCGATAAGCTGGGATGTGATGCTAAAGCCAATGATATTTTGGCTGTTCCTAACTCAGGTACCGCACGAGAGCGCTTTGCGCATACCGATGGCTTATTTGATGTTAACTTTGATGGCAAAGAAATTTTCAAGCGTGCTGTCAAAGGCATGGGCTATGCCGCAGAAAATGTACTAGAGCAAGCCGACTTAACCACACAAGATATCGACTTGCTGCTGCCTCATCAGGCAAATATTCGTATTATTGACACGCTAGCCAAAAAGATGGACTTGCCCATCGATAAAGTAATGATCAACATTGAGCAATACGGTAATACCTCGGCAGCCACTGTGCCTATAGCCCTGTGCGATGCTCTTGAACAAGGTCGAGTTAAACCCGGAGCATTATTGCTAACCGCCGCTTTTGGTGCCGGGTTGACTTGGGGAGCGGGAGTCATTCGTTGGGGATCGCGCACAACCCCACTGCGCCTGTCAGATGCAGCCCTGCCCCCTTGTGATAAAACCGCGCTTGAATTATTAGCGCCGGCCATAAAAGGCTGTCAAGAAAGCTGGAAGCTGGACGAAACAAAACACCTTTAGGAGCTTATGGTTTATGCTTTTCTTCTAGCTTCAAGCTCTATTACGCTTTCAGCCCCTCTAGCACCGATATTATACGGCTGGGGTCTTGGGGAATACTGCTGGTAAGGTATTTGCCTGCTAACCGGGCTTGAGTGCGAGGGTCAAGGTTACTACTGACTTCATAAGGTAAAGCGTCATTGTTTACTTTTAGTGGCTCAGCACGCATGGCTAGCATCATACGTAAACTGTCTTGGTATAGTTCACCGGCTAAAGAAGAGAGCTGAGGTGCTCGAATTTCATCTTGCGCTTGTGCATATAGCGGATTTGCATCAGGCAAAGAAAAATATTCACGCCAGTCAGGTTCGCCCTGCTCATTTTTACTTTCTTCTACCCGAGGTAAATCGCGCGCATCTTCTGACAGCATAGACAGCAATAACCCAAAGTCGCTACGACGGCCCTCGGAGACCGCCTGATTAAGGCGGTCTCCGAGTTGGCTGTCGTTGACGAGCAAGGTGTTATTGAGTTCAGTCTGCATATATAAAAGTGTAAAAAGTAGGCGTTTGATCTGTTATCGGCAGCAAACCCTATTTATTTAGTAAAAAATGACACCTTAGGGGTTCACAAGCCCAATCTTTTTGGTAGTATGCGTTTCACAAAGTGTGGAGGAGTTCCCGAGTGGCTAAAGGGATCAGACTGTAAATCTGACGGCTCCGCCTTCACTGGTTCGAATCCAGTCTCCTCCACCATTTATTTGTTAATCGATGCAGTTAGTGCCTCGATAGAGCAGTAAAGGGTTGAGTAATAACAACGCACTTTACATAAATAGCTAGCCTGCATAACACAAGTTAATTTGTGGAGGAGTTCCCGAGTGGCTAAAGGGATCAGACTGTAAATCTGACGGCTCCG
>NZ_JBQDEX010000113.1:1385-8319 GCF_052084945.1 Oceanisphaera sp. | reverse complement strand
CAAAACATCGAATAACTTTTGGGGTAAAAGGTTACTGCTCTAACATGCTCTAACGTCCTGTATGATTGGCCTAAGCACAGTGTAATACAGGACTTTTTTGCGTAGCAAGCGACTGACAGGTGTCAAACCCTTATTCTTTTTTATTCGACTGCGCCAGATTTAGCAGCTACGACAAAGAGGGCGTATATAGCGCAGTAATTCGCTCATAATGACCTTTTTATACGTTAACGGTGAAGTGAAATGTGTCGGCTAATAACGGCTGCAGCTGCACAGTTCGTGGCTCGCGATCCAATGAGAAACCTTGCTTAGGATCTAGGGTGACAAAGCCCCAAAACTGTAAGAAACGGCTAATAAAGCGCGATTCAATGAGTATGTCTAAGCTCTTTTCTAATGAACAACCACTTATTACCCCAAGCTGCTCTAGTACATAAGGGAAAGCGGTGATGACTTCATCAGTTAGTTGTTCAATACAGGCATGCTGTTGCAAACGCCAAACCATAAATAGCCAGTACATTCTTAAATCAACATCGTCCTCAAATAGATCAAAATAGCGCCAGTTATACTGAGAAACAGCGGCATCTAGCATGGACTTAAAAAAACCATGAATACCTTGCTTTTGATATTGTGCTTGGGCGGCCTTTTTGATGTGATAGCGGCCACTGCGGCGATAAATAATACCCGCGATTTCTGCCAGAATTCGTGTGTAGTGCAGCGCGTTAAATTTATCTTCATTACTGCCCGCAAACTCACTAATACTAATATTACCTGCAAATTGAGAGACGGCGAACTCAGATAACAGTTCACTGGCCTGCTTAACTAAATGAGCCGGTAAATTACCCTTGGCGGTGGCCTTAAAGCTACCATCATTTTTCATCGCATCATCAAAAATTAAGGTGAGATATCGCATCACAGGGCTAGCTGAAAGATCCTCTGGCGTATTAATAGTGACGCCTTGTAATTGATGAAATGAAGCATCGAACCAGTTCCCCATTTGTGTTGGAGATAAACCACAAAAGTCATCTTGTGCGCTCTCGTTCTGCTTCTCAATCTGCCGTTCTATCACGACGCTAAGCTCATCAAGCGTCAGGTTAGGGTTCATAGCGGCTATCTGCTCAATGTCATTGAACAATGGAGCGTGCAACTTGGAATCTTGTCCTAAGCAGCAACGTTTATATTTTTTCCCGCTACCACAAGGGCAGAGGTCATTTCGGCCAGGTTTCATGTTACTTCTCTTTTTATCAAAGTGACTGTCTATATAATTTAGCGTTTTTTATTGAACGAGTGACACCATTGATAAATGGTACATGATAATACCGCCAAACGTCATTCCAGCCCGATTACACACGCTTTACCTTTGGTACTAAGAGAAGTGATTGACATCCCTTGCGACTGACTAGACTATTTAGCCATTATTATGGCTACTTA
Organism: Oceanisphaera sp.; assembly: GCF_052084945.1. Classification (NCBI taxonomy): domain Bacteria; kingdom Pseudomonadati; phylum Pseudomonadota; class Gammaproteobacteria; order Aeromonadales; family Aeromonadaceae; genus Oceanisphaera; species Oceanisphaera sp. The sequence goes on along the minus strand of NZ_JBQDEX010000113.1, from coordinate 6,894 downwards.
TTGAGTTTGTTGTGTCACTGAATATCTTCCGTATCCTCTTATTGTTACTAAGCGCCACTGTGCTTAGCAAAGTCGCACTGAGCGCCCTTAACCCTTATTTAGCAGAGCAGTTATTCAGTCACAGTGGCGTTTATAGCCTGTGGTGGGGGTTGCGCCTGGATATTACCGCCGTGATGGTAATGGCCACACCCGCCGTACTTTTGCTACTTATTGCCCACTGGGGAGGCTTTCGACCTCGTTTGGTGAAGCTGTGGTTATTATTGGCCAGCATTTGGCTGATTGTTACCACCACGGCAGATGCTATTTATATGCTAGAAGCAGGCCGACACGTTACCTTTGAAGTGTTTACCGGCCAGGGTTTAGAGCAAGGTTTGCTGGCCACCGCCGTAACCGCCTATTTACCACAAACCTTAACCGCTTTGGTGTTAGTACTGCTATTTACATGGGTAATTTGGCGCCTACCCATCACTACCACACAGGCGCCTTGTCGTTATGCGCGTATTATAAGCGGGGTTCTAGTATTAGCGCTTTGGTTAGGAGGTACGGTGACCGCAGTTCGTGGTGGTTGGAGTGATGCGCCACAATCACCTATGAGCGCGTATAAAATTGGCGAGCCTGAGCAGGCCGCATTGGCCTGGAATGCCCCTTATGCCATTAGTTATTATTTAGCTAAAGGCAAAAAACGCGCCGCTCAGCAACAAACCGCCGAGCCCAGCGCCCAAGATAAAGCCTTAGTTGCACAACTTTACCAAGAGCGTATTAATGCCCAGCTGCAACCTATTACTAAACAGGCGAATGTGCTGGTGGTGCTGTTAGAAAGTTGGGTGGCCGCCGATTTATACAGCTATGGCCAACAAGTGGATGGAGCCCCGTACTTTGACAAGCTACGCAAACAGAGTCTGACCACACAAAACTTTTATGCCGATGGCTATCGCACCGTGGAAGGCACCTTTGCTACATTTTGCTCTTACCCTAACCCCATTGGCGGCGGCGTAGCCGGTACCCAACTACAAGGGGCGAACTATCAATGCTTACCGCGCATATTGAGCGAACAGGGTTTTAGCACCCACTTTATTCAAGGCAGTGGCAAAGGCATTGTAGGCGCATTTGCCCAAAGCTTGGGCTTTACCCATTCTTATGGAAAAACCGATTATGACTTTGCAGGCACCGAAAATTACTGGGGCTATATGGATGACGATATTTATCGCTTTACCTTAGATAAGCTAAACACACTCGACGCCCCCTACTTAATGACAGTAAATACCGGTACCACCCACGACACCTATTTACCAAAAGAATCTGACTATATTTTTGGTAAAGAAGATCGGGCTGCTCTGCGACGTAATGCGGTTCGTCATGCCGATGGGGCCTTGCAGCGCTTTTTAGATAAGCTGCCTCAGGTGGTCAATAAACCCACCTTAGTGGTATTAGTTTCCGATCATACGGCGCGGGCCGCCCCTCAAGGGTTAGAGCGCAATGCCATCCCCTTTTTAATGTTTGCCACCGATGGCTCACTGCCAGTGAAAAAGCTACCTATTAATGCCGGCCAACTGGATATTGCCCCGACTATTATCGATTGGCTAGGTGGGCAAGTGCCTTGGTTTACCGGACAGTCACTATTAGCTGAGCCCTACTCAGGCTTTGCACATTATTCTGAAGGGCAAAGTGTGAACTGGATAGAAGATAATCAACTGGTACGCTTTAATGTCGTCGATAATGAGCAGGTGGAATGCGCGAAAATTAGTGACAATGGTTTAGCACTTAGCTCCGATAGCTGCGTACAGGGCGAGTATAATGCCATGCTTAAACGGGCGCAGGCGTACACTCGCTACACTCAGTCTTTGTTATTTGAGGGGAAAACCAGTGAGTTTGCTGACTTATTATCAGATTCTGTTGCCCAACAATAACCCAGCGTCGTCAGAACATGAGCGCGTTCACTTATAATAGTTGCTCATGTTTCTGGTCACCCCTTGGCGTTATTAGTGCCGAGATAACAGGCAAAGCGAAGCCTTACCGGACAACAACTCGGTTTTACCGAGGCTTTAATCAGGAAAAAACTGATAGAGTCGAAGCGACTACCTGATCATAATGAAATTTGCGTGGAGGGCACTTCCGCAGCAAGCTATAGTTACTTTTTGATTGGTCGCTGTTTTTACAGCGGCCATTTTTTTATTCACGATCTTCTGGTAAACTTGGCCGCCCTTGGTTCCAGCTCTCTGCTCGACGCTGGCAAATAATCCCAAACGGCACACATATTATGGCGCACTGCGGTACCTTATTTATTATTTCTTCTCCTAGCGGCGCAGGCAAATCCAGCCTGATCCAAGCACTGCTAGCGCGTCCTAGCGCCGACGGTAAGCTACAGGTGTCAGTTTCTCACACCACTCGCGACGTACGGCCGGGGGAAGAAAATGGCATTCATTACCATTTTGTTGATCGGGACGAATTTAACGTGCTGGCTAAACGCGGCGCCTTTTATGAATGGGCTCAAGTGTTCAATAACTACTATGGCACCTCACGCGAGTGGATTGACGAGCAGTTAGCTAAAGGCATCGACATATTATTGGATATTGACTGGCAAGGTGCCCGTCAAATTCGCGAACAGTCTCCAAGCGCTAAATCTATTTTTATCCTCCCCCCTAGCCGAGAAGAGTTAGAACGTCGTCTTAATGCTCGTCAGCAAGACAGCGCAGACGTGATTCAGGGACGAATGGATAAGGCAGTGTCAGAGATGTCGCATTACGATGAATACGACTATTTATTGGTTAATGATAACTTTGACCAAGCATTAAATCGCCTAAGCGCTATTATTGAGGCCGAACGGGCCAATACAGGTAAGCAGGCGATACGTTATCAAAATTTGCTTTCTGGCCTACTGGCAGAATAAGCTAAGATTAATTACTTTTTTGCACTTTTTTTAATCATTGGAGTCCATTATGGCACGCGTTACTGTTGAAGATGCTGTTGAGCAGGTTGGCAACCGTTTTGATTTAGTGTTGGTTGCTTCTCGTCGCGCTCGCCAACTGGCGATTCAGGGAAAAGACGCCTTGGTACCGCTAGAAAATGACAAGCCGACCGTTGTTGCATTACGTGAAATTGAGCAAGGCTTAGTTAACCATGCGGTAATGGACGTGCAAGATCGTCAAGAACAGCAAGAAATGGATGCCGCTGAAATGGCTGCCGTTGCCGCTATTTCTGAAGGTCGCCTGTAACCTTATTATAGAGGTTGAGTCTGTCGATAAGCTCGCTTTAGCAATAACGCGGGCTTATATTCTCTAAACGGCCTAGTAATAATATCGCTTATCGAGGTATTGATTGTATCTATTTGAATCTCTTAAAGAGCTGGCTAACAGTTACCTGCCCCCCGAGCAGGTAGCGCAGCTTCAAGCCGCTTATGTGGTAGCCAGAGACGCGCACCAAGGGCAAACACGCTCTAGTGGTGAGCCCTACATCACCCATCCGGTGGCTGTGGCGCGTATTTTGGCAGAGATGCATCTGGATCATGAAACCTTAATGGCGGCCTTATTACACGACGTAATTGAAGATACCCCTGTCACCAAAAGCGCACTGGCTGAGCAGTTTGGCGAAGCCGTCGCTGAGTTGGTTGAAGGGGTATCTAAACTTGATAAAATTAAGTTTAGAGATCATAAGGAAGCGCAAACCGAAAACTTCCGCAAAATGGTCTTGGCCATGACCCAAGATATTCGGGTTATCTTAATTAAATTGGCTGACCGCACACACAACATGCGCACGCTTGGCGCATTACGCCCCGATAAACGCCGTCGTATTGCCCGAGAAACCCTCGAAATTCATGCTCCTATCGCCAATCGTCTTGGTATTCATACCATTAAGAATGAGTTAGAAGAGCTAGGCCTTGAAGCACTCTACCCCATGCGTACGAGAGTACTGCGTGCATCAGTTAGACGTGCTCGAGGTAATCGACATGAAATTATTCAGTCTATTTTAGAGCAAATTAGCGGCCGTTTAGATGATGTACACATTCATGCATCGGTGGCGGGCCGCGAAAAAAATATGTTCTCCATCTATAACAAGATGGTCAAAAAAGAACTGCAATTTCATGAAGTAATGGATATTTATGCTTTTCGTGTGATCGTAAAAGACATAGACACCTGTTATCGCGTGTTAGGCCAAATGCATACCTTGTATAAGCCACGCCCTGGGCGCTTTAAAGACTATATTGCCATTCCTAAAACCAATGGTTATCAGTCGTTGCACACCTCTTTGGTGGGCCCTCATGGGGTGCCGGTAGAAGTACAAATCCGTACCGAATACATGGATCAAATGGCAGATAAGGGGGTAGCGGCACATTGGGCTTATAAAATTGATTCTGAAAAATCCAATACCACGGCGCAAGTTCGTGCCGAGCGTTGGATGCAGAGCTTAGTTGAACTACAACAAAGTGCCGGTTCGTCATTTGAGTTTATTGAAGGGGTAAAGACTGACCTTTTCCCTGATGAAATTTATGTGTTTACCCCAGAAGGACGCATTTTAGAGTTGCCTTCAGGGGCAACAGCGGTCGACTTTGCCTATGCCGTACATACCGATATTGGTCATTCTTGTGTGGGAGCACGGGTAGATCGCCAACCTTACCCACTTAGCCAGCGGTTGCATTCTGGCCAAACCATTGAAATTATTACCGCCCCTAACGCGCGACCTAACGCGGCTTGGCTTAATTTTGTGGTGACCTCACGCGCACGCACTAACATTCGCCAGTTCTTAAAGAATCTGCGTACCGAAGAATCGGTATTGCTAGGTAAGCGCTTGTTAAATCATGCCTTGGGCGCTAAAAATATCGAAGATATTTCGGTAGAGCGAGTTGAACAAGTACTAAAAGATACTAAATATAGCTCTATTAGTGAATTATTGGCCAACATTGGTTTAGGTAATGCCATGAGCGTGGTCATGGCGCGTCGCTTACTAGAAGAGTCAGACGAAGAGCCTGCTGAGCGCAGTAAAACACTGAAGAAGATGCCGATTAAAGGCACCAACGATATGTTGCTCAATTTTGCTAACTGTTGTCGTCCTATTCCTGGTGATCCTATTGTGGCGCACATTAGTCCTGGCCGCGGCTTAGTCATTCATTTAGATTCTTGTAAAAACATTCGTGGCCACAATAAAGAACAAAACAAATATCTACCTGTGCAATGGGATATGGACCAAGATTTTGATTTTGACTTTAAAACCGAAATTGGCATCGAAATTATCAACCAACAAGGGGCGCTAGCTGGACTGGCAAATATTATCTCTGCCACAGGGGCTAATATCCATAATATTGCCACCGAAGAAAAAGACGGCCGTGTCTACCAAGTTGAGCTGTTAATCACGACCACCAGCCGGGTTCATTTGGCTAATATTATGCGTAAAATTCGCGTTGCACCCAATGTGCTTAAAGTGTATCGCCTGCGCAAATAAACCACTTGGGTGCTAATTGCGCCCAATGTGCTTAAAGTGTATCGCCTGCGCAAATAAACCACTTGGGTGCTAATTG
>NZ_JBQDEX010000113.1:0-1285 GCF_052084945.1 Oceanisphaera sp. | reverse complement strand
GCTTAAAGTGTATCGCCTGCGCAAATAAACCACTTGGGTGCTAATTGCGCCCAATACTGGCCGATTGTTCTTACTTGGTGTTGGCTCACATAGCCTGCTGTGTTATTAAACAATAAACACCTTGGAGCCTTATATGTTTGCCCGTTTATTACTGTTCGGGACTTGCCTGTTTATGAATGTCGCCTTTGCCGCCCCCTCTTTTACTACCGAATCTGAACTAAGCGATTTAGGCCATTCAGGGCTTAATGCCCACTGGCATCGCGACAGTGTGCAAGGTGTATTTAACAGCCACGACAACCTCGCTTTGCCCTACACAAAACTAATTAATCCCCAACATCAGCAGTCGATCATACTGGTGAATGGCCGTACCGAAACCTACTTAAAGTATCAAGAGCTGGCCCTCGACTTATTTAATAATGGCTATAATGTTTATCTATATGATCATCGTGGCCAAGGCTTGGCCCCTCGCCTATTAAAAAACCAACAAATAGGTTATGTGGGGCACTTTGATGACTATGTGCAGGATCTTGAGCAGTTTGTGCAACAAGTCGTCTTAGCAGAGCCGGTCGATAATCTGTACCTGTTATCACACTCTATGGGGGGGACTATTTCTGCACTCTGGCTCAGTCAAACCCAGGTTCGCCTACAAGCTGCTGTATTGTCTTCGCCTATGATGGGCATTTATTTAAAACCCCTACCACGCTGGCTAGTCAATGGGCTGTTATCGCTATTTGATAGTGGCTGTGGCTGGCTAGGACGCACTGCTTGCTATGCACCAGGGCAGGCTGATTACAAAAACCTTCCCTTTAAAGAGAATGTGCTCACTCACAGCGAGAGCCGCTATCAGCTTTTGCGCGATTTATATCAACAACAGCCTCAGTTACAGCTAGGGGGTGTCAGCGTACACTGGTTAAAACAAGCCTTAATGGCAGGAGATAGAGCCATTGCAGAAGCGGGCCGTATTACCATTCCCTTGCTGGTATTACAGGCAGGTAATGATGTGGTAGTAGATAATCATGCTCAAAATCGTTTTTGTGATGCCTTGGCCTATTGTGCTGGCGGACAGCCCAAGGTGATTGACGGCGCCTCTCACGAGCTATTTATTGAACAAGATAAGCTGCGTAAACCGGCCCTGCAGGCCACCTTGTCTTTTTTTGAGCAATACGCGAAGTAAAGCCGGAAGCTGTCAGTTAAAGAGGGCACAGAGCCTAAACAGCGAAAGCTGACGGTTTGTGGCTCTGCAAAGGAATCAGGTATGGAATTATTTATTGGCATTATGTCGGGT
>NZ_JBQDEX010000112.1:0-8958 GCF_052084945.1 Oceanisphaera sp. | reverse complement strand
TAAGAGCCAAACACCCAACTATTAGTAGGGGAGCCCTTACCATTACAGTATTTGAGTCGTTGTCACTTTTCGCTCTTACCTTTTTCCGCGTCTTCCGTGGCAAAAATAGTCCTTAATTCACCATTCACCATTCACCATTCAACATTCAACATCCACCAATTGTCCTTAATCCAGCAGAGCGCGTCTTTATGTTGAACTTGGTGTCTGGTGATCGACGTGGCTTCTCATCACAAACAGGACTTAGGGGGCAAATACCCATACAATAGGCTTAAGTCTCTGTAGATCATGGAACCTCATGACCAAAGAAGTAACACCTAAAAAAAACAAAGCCACTAAACCCGCAGGCACGACTCAAGTGCAATCGCTGTCTCGTGCCTTATTGGTGCTAGAACAACTGGCTACCTCTGATATGGGGATGTCATTGACAGAAGTGGCCAGTAGCTTAGGGCTTGCTCCTTCTACTACCCATCGCTTATTAAACAGCTTACGTAGTCACCATTTTGTTGACGTGGATGACACCCAAGGCTTGTGGAGCATTGGCGTAAATGCTTTTGCGGTAGGTAATGCCTATCTAAAAAAACGTGATGTTATCGCCCAGTCTCGCCCCTTTATGAAGCGTTTAGTCGCTGATACGGGCGAAACCTCTAATTTAGCAATTTTAGAGCAAGATAGAGTCGTCTATGTCGGCCAGGTAGAATCTCCACAAACCATGCGCATGGTGGTGTCATTAGGCAGCAGCTCACCGCTGCATGCCTCAGGAGTTGGTAAGGCATTGCTCTCTGTGGTGCCGGTCAAAGAGGCCATGTCACTTATCAAGCAGACTGAGATGGTCGCCTTCACCGAACATACCATCACCAATGCTGAACAGTTTGCGAGTGAGTTGCAGCATATTAAGCAACAAGGCTACTCATTAGACGACGAAGAGCAATTTGAGGGCCTGCGTTGTATTGCGGCCAATATCTATAATGAATACAGTGAAGCGGTTGCTGTTATCTCTATTTCTGGCCCTGCAGTGCGAGTAAAACGCGAGCGTTTAGCACACTTAAGCCAGCTAGTGATGGATGCCGCCCAAGAAGTAACCGAAGCCATAGGTGGTAAAACACCGCAAGGGTAGCGGTAAGCTTGAAGCTGAGAGCGGGAAGAAAAGCCTCAAGCCGTGAGGCGCCTTATTTTCATAAGGGTATTCGACCGCTGCGAGACGTTTTGCTGCGCAAAACCGGCCTCTACAAAGCCCATAAAAAAGGCCAGTCCGTGGGACTGGCCTTTTGCTGTTTGTTGCTGAATTTAAAAGCTAAGCTTAAAAACTCAGTGGGCGATCGCCTTGTTCGTCTTTAATGCGTGTAGGCAGCCCCATATCATTTAGTAAGTTAATGAAGGGGCGGTGCGGCAGCTCTTCAACGTTGACCATGCGGGATACATCCCACTCACCGGTCGCAATTAAGATAGCAGCTGCTACCGGCGGAACGCCTGCAGTATAGGAAATTCCTTGGCTGCCTACCTCTTGATAAGCCTGTTCGTGGTCGCTGACGTTATAGATAAAAATTTCTTGGTCTTTACCGTCTTTTTGGCCCTTAACCAGATCACCAATACAGGTTTTGCCTGTGTAATTAGGTGCCAGTGAAGCAGGGTCTGGCAAAATAGCCTTCACTACTTTGAGCGGTACCACCTCTAAGCCTTCTGCTGTGGTCACGGGTTGTTCAGACAATAACCCTAGGCTATTGAGCACATTAAACACATTAATGTAGTGCTCGCCAAACCCCATCCAAAAACGTACGTTGGGCACGTCTAGGTGGTGAGATAAAGAATGGATTTCGTCGTGGCCTGTCATATAGCTAGTTTGCATGCCGACTACCGGCAAGTCATCGGTGCGCTTTACTTCGAACATTTTGTTCTTTACCCAAGCATTATTCTGCCAAGACCAGACGCGACCAGTAAATTCACGAAAGTTAATCTCTGGATCAAAGTTGGTGGCAAAATAATGACCGTGGTTACCCGCGTTAATATCAATAATATCTATGGATTCAACGCTATCGAAGTAGCCTTCTTTTACTGCGGCAGCGGCATAGGTGTTCACCATGCCGGGATCAAACCCTACCCCTAAAATAGCGGTAATACCGTTATCGGCACACAGCTGTTTACGCTGCCACTCGTAGTTGGCGTACCAAGGTGGGTTTTCGCAGATTTTATCAGGATCTTCGTGAATGGCGGTATCCATATAAGCCGCACCGGTTTCGATGCATGCTTGTAATACCGACATATTAATGAAAGGCGAACCGACATTGATCACCATTTGCGACTGTGTTTTGCTAATTAACGCCTTGGTTGCTGCAATATCCAATGCATCCAATGCGTGAGCTTGCAAGTCGCCGGCCGTTTTTAAGCTGCCCTTTTCTCGTACGCTGTCGATTATTTGCTGGCACTTCTCGAGCGTGCGTGAGGCGATGTGGATGTTACCCAGAACATCGTTATATTGCGCACATTTATGAGCAACAACTTGGGCAACACCACCGGCACCAATAATCAGAACATTTCTTTTCATCTTTTTCCTAACCGCCTTCTTAAAAGGCTTTGTTATAGTTAATTCATGCCTCAAGAGAGGCTGTTCACAAAGTCGCTGAAACCGAACTCCTTAACCTGCTCAATTGTTCCGTCGAGCTGGCGTATCGCGATGGCGGGCATATTGACGCCATTAAACCAGTTTTTCTTCACCATGGTGTAACCGGCTGCATCGATAAACGACAACCGATCACCTACTTTAAGGGGGTGCTCAAAGTTAAACTCACCAAAAATATCGCCAGCTAAACAAGACTTACCACACACCATATACTGGTGAGCGCCGTGCTCCGGTGCCATTTTTGCAGTCTCGCGATAAATCAGCAGATCTAGCATATGCGCTTCAATAGAGCTGTCGACTATGGCCAGCTGCTTACCATTATAAAGCGTATCTAGCACTGTCACTTCTAATGAGGTGGTCTCGGTAATAGCGGCTTCACCTGGTTCAAGATAAACTTGTACGGCGTAACGTTCGCTAAATTGCTTTAAACGGGCGCAAAAATGCTCTAACGGATAGTCTTCACCAGTAAAGTGAATGCCACCGCCTAAACTAACCCAGTTAATGTTAGGCTGGCTTAATAAGTGACCAAACTTATCTTCTATACCTCTTAACATCTCATCAAATAGCGCAAAGTCATTATTTTCACAGTTATTGTGGATCATAAAGCCGGAGATCTGCAGGATAACATCGCTGACTTTGTCGGTATCCGACTCACCTAGGCGACTAAAAGGCCGTGAAGGATCGGCAATTAAAAAGGCCGAGCTAGACACGCCCGGGTTTAAGCGTAAACCGCGTACATGATGAGCAGACGCATCGGTAAAGCGAGTGAGCTGACCAATAGAATTGAAAATAATTTTATCGCTGTGGGCCAACACTTCTGCAATTTCGTCATCAGAGTAAGCCACGCTATAAGCATGGGTTTCACCGGCAAATTTCAGTTTGCCAAGCTTAACTTCGTTGAGTGAAGATGAGGTAGTGCCATCCATATATTGACTCATTAGGTCAAACACCGACCAGGTGGCAAAGCATTTTAGAGCCAGCAAAGCCTTGGCACCTGAGTGCTCGCGCACATAGGCAATCTTTTCCATATTGCGTAACAGTGCGGCTTTATCGATAAGATAATAGGGTGTTTTAATCACTGAAGTGACACCTGATTGATGCAGCTTTACCACTTGGCCAAAGCGCTAGAAATTTGAAGCGCACGATTATAGTGGAAAGCACCCTGTGCATCGAGCAATAAAGAATAAAGAGGGCATGCTAGGGCCAAATAATTCAGTGTTGCAGAAACTCATTACTAAAGTGTGGACGGCAAAGTACGTTTCGCTACGCAAAACCGGCCGACTAAAGATGGCCTCTACAAGAGCGGTGTTTGTGTTTAGCGGGCAGCGGAGGGCGTTGGCTTTGAGATAGTTAAAGAAGATAAAGCAGAGGGGGGGAATCGTGAAGGGTTTCAGCTCATTTTTTAGCTGACAGCTTAAAGCTGAGCGCTGACGGCTATGTCTTCAAAGGTAGGGCAGTACAATTGATAAGTTAGATCTAACACAAAGCCCCCTGAGTGAAAGTTCGTACTTATCTTTGTCTGCCCTAATTTTTTAATTGCCCGCCATTATTTGCTAATCAGCGGGCAAACAGCATTATCACTCACCACGAATGTTGTGGTTAGCTAGGTGCTCAAGTGCTTTGATCATACCTGAGTGGTCCCAACCAGCACCGTCTAGCGCGTTACAAGTGTTGAACAACTCTTGTGCACCCGCAGTGTTAGGCAGAGAAACACCTAATTCGCGAGCACCAGTCAGTGCCAAGTTCAGATCTTTCTGGTGTAAAGCAATACGGAAACCTGGGTCAAAAGTACCCTTAACCATACGCTCACCGTGCACTTCTAAAATCTTAGAAGAAGCGAAACCACCCATCAGTGCTTCACGCACCTTGGCAGGATCGGCACCGGCTTTAGAAGCAAATACCAATGCTTCAGCAACGGCTTCAATGTTTAGTGCAACAATGATTTGGTTTGCAACTTTAGTTGTTTGACCGTCACCGTTACCACCAACTAGAGTGATGTTCTTACCCATGATTTCGAACAATGGGTTGATCTTGTCAAATACTGACTGCTCGCCACCAACCATAATGGTTAGTGCTGCGTTAATTGCACCTACTTCGCCACCAGATACTGGTGCGTCTAAGTAGTCTGCGCCTGTTTCGTTAACGCGCTTAGCAATCGCTTTGGTAGCAATTGGCGAGATAGAAGACATATCTACTACGATTTTGCCAGCAGACAGACCTTCGGCTACGCCGTTGTCACCAAACAGTACGTCTTCAACCTGTGGGGTGTCTGGTACCATAGTGATGATAACGTCAGCTGCTTCTGCAACCGCTTTAGGAGTGGCTAGTGCAATCCCTTTATCGCCAACTAGGTCAGCTGGAGCCTTGTTGAAGTGCTCAGAGAAATACAGAGTGTAACCTGCTTTTTGCAAGTTAGCTGCCATGGGCTTACCCATGATACCGGTACCGATAAAACCTATTTTCATCGTATGTTCCTTTTTTAGCTTGTGGGGACAGCAGGCTCAGCACAATATTGTGCTGCTCCTGCGACCTTTAAGATATATCAACACTGCTGAGCAGCATCGTCCGGATTTAGTTCAGGCCTGAGTAGTTCTTCAGCCAAGTCAAACCTGCTTCTGTGGTGGTGGCTGGCTTATATTCGCAACCAATCCAACCATCAAAGCCAACTTCGTCCAAGTACTTGAACAAGAACTCGTAGTTGATTTCGCCTGTGCCTGGCTCGTTACGACCTGGGTTATCAGCCAACTGTACGTGGTTGATGTTGCCTAGGTTGTTTTTAATGGTGCGAGCCAAATCGCCTTCCATAATCTGCATGTGATAAATATCATATTGCAGATACAAGTTAGCGCTACCTACTTTTTCGCGGATAGACTGAGCTTGAGCTGTGTTGTTCAAGAAGAAGCCAGGAATATCGATAGTGTTAATCGCTTCCATTACCAGCTTGATGCCAGCAGCTTCTAATTTATCAACAGCAAACTTAAGGTTAGCAATAAACGTGGCTTCAGCTTCGCCATAAGATACGCCTGCAGGCTGAATGCCGGCCAAACAGTTTACTTGGCTGTTACCTAATACTTTGGCGTATTCGATAGCCTGATCAACACCGGCTTTAAACTCTTCAACCCGATCTGGATGGCAAGCAATGCCGCGCTCGCCGCCTGCCCAGTCACCGGCCGGCAGGTTAAACAACACCTGGGTCAGGCCGTTGGCATCTAGTTTGGCTTTAATGTCTTGTGCAGTTTCAGCGTAAGGGAATAAATACTCAACACCCTTAAAGCCAGCCTTTGCAGCAGCTTCAAAGCGGTCCATAAAGTCCACTTCGGTAAACAGCATAGACAAGTTGGCAGCTAATTTTGGCATAACAATGTCCTTCTTTGATTGGGGGCAAAAGTAAGCCCAGCCTAATGGCTGGGCTTTAGCGTTTCGGTATTAATCGAGCATTGAAATAATAGCAGTAGGCGCATCTTTGCCTTTTTCTGCTAGTTCTTCAAACTCGTTAACACCGTCAATTTCAACGCCCATAGAGACGTTGGTTACACGCTCAAGAATTACTTCAACAACCACTGGTACAGAGAATTCAGCCATCAGCTTCTTGGCTTGTTCCAGTGCAGGAGCAATTTCTTCTGGCTTGAATACGCGGATTGCTTTACAACCCAGGCCTTCAACCACTTTAACGTGGTCCACACCGTACTCGCCTAGCTCAGGAGAGTTGATGTTTTCGAATGACAACTGAACACAGAAGTCCATGTCGAAGCCACGCTGTGCCTGACGGATCAGACCTAAGTAAGAGTTGTTAACTACAACGTGGATATACGGCAGTTTAAACTGTGCGCCAACAGCCAATTCTTCAATCATGAACTGGAAGTCGTAGTCACCAGACAGGGCAACAACGTTGCGATCTTTATCTGCAGCAACCACACCCAGTGCAGCAGGGATAGTCCATCCCAGAGGGCCAGCCTGACCTGCGTTGATCCAGTTACGTGCTTTGTACACGTGTAAGAACTGGGCTGCAGCAATTTGTGACAAGCCAATGGTAGATACGTAAGTAGTATCGCGACCAAAGACTTTGTTCATTTCTTGGTAAACACGCTGTGGTTTAATCGGCGTGTTGTCGAAGTTAGTCTTACGCTGCATGGTGCGCTTGCGCTCTTGACACTCAGCAACCCAAGCGCTGTGATCTGTCAGCTTGCCTGCGGCTTTCCATTCTTTAGCTACTTCGATGAACAGTGCTAAAGCAGCGCCTGCGTCAGATACGATACCCAAGTCTGGGCCAAATACGCGACCAATTTGAGTTGGTTCAATGTCTACGTGAACAAACTTACGGCCTTTAGTGAACACGTCAAGAGAACCAGTTTGGCGGTTTGCCCAACGGTTACCTACACCCAATACAAAGTCAGATGCCAGCATGCTAGCGTTACCGTAGCGATGTGACGTTTGCAAACCACACATACCTGCCATCAGGTCGTGATCGTCAGGGATAGTACCCCAACCCATCAGCGTCGGAATAACTGGAACGCCTACTAATTCAGCAAATTCAACCAGCTCTTTATCAGCGTCGGCGTTAATAATACCACCACCAGCAACCAATAACGGCTTGTCTGACTCATTTAACATGGTCAGTGCTTTTTCAATTTGTACGCGGTTAGCAGCAGGCTTGTAAGCTGTCATTGGCTGGTAAGCTTCTGCGTCAAACTCAACTTCTGCCATTTGTACGTCGAACGGCAAGTCAAGTAATACAGGACCTGGACGATCTGAACGCATAATGTGGAATGCTTTTTGGAAAGCACCAATCAACTGAGCAGGCTCTAGCACGGTTGAAGCCCACTTGGTTACTGGCTTAGCGATAGACTCGATGTCTACAGCTTGGAAGTCTTCTTTGTGCATGCGAGCACGCGGTGCTTGACCGGTGATGCACAAAATTGGAATCGAGTCAGCCATTGCTGAATATAAACCCGTGATCATATCGGTACCGGCAGGGCCAGAAGTACCAATACAAACACCAATGTTGCCAGGGTTGGCACGGGTGTAGCCTTCGGCCATGTGTGACGCGCCTTCAACGTGGCGAGCCAATACGTGCTCGATAGAACCCAAACCGCGCAATGCGGAGTAGAAAGGGTTAATAGCGGCGCCGGGAACGCCAAAGGCTTTTGTTACACCTTCCAGCTCAAGGATTTTGGCAACTGCCTCGATTGCTTTCATTTTAGCCATAATCGGTATCCATTCATCTGAGGTGCTCTCGGCACCATTTGTTGTTAATCCATAAGTAATGGTTACTGGTTCCACTGAGTGAGGGTGGTTAATAACCAGAAACCCGTAGCGTGATCATACAAAAAAAACTGTGACGATCAACCTGTTTTTGGAAATCATTTTTACAATGTGGAAACTGTAAAAGATAAAACGGGCTAATCTGTTTGTTCTATATCATCTTTTTTTAGGGTGACAACAGTACTCTAGGCAAGACTGGCTAAAGCGATTTATTCAACATTAGCAACCTAGATAGTGTGACCTGACGCACACATGATAACAACAATATGACTAAATAAACATTAAAGAGCGTTTTGATCACATTTTTTTACATTTCTTCGTCATATCAAGTCGTTCAATGGGGCGTATTTATACCTATTTATGGCATTAACCGTGAAGTCGTGAACCCCGCCTGACCATCTGTTACTATTTCTTTCTACTTTATTGACCTAATAATGGGATTTTTAATGCAAGTTGCAGACAATACTGTGGTGCAGTTTAACTACACCTTAAAAAATGAAGATGGCGATACTCTAGACACCAACGTAGACAATGCACCTCTAGCTTATCTGCATGGCCACAACGGTATGTTAGAAGGCATTGAAAAAGCGATGACCGGTAAAGAAGCAGGCGAGACCTTTAGCATTACTCTCACACCAGAAGAAGGTTACGGTGAGCGAAAAGAAGATATGATCCAACGGGTACCGGTGAAGCACTTGCACGGTGCTAAAAAGTGGAAAGCCGGCATGATGGCCACGGTTCACACCGAGCAAGGTGAGCGCCAAGTGGTATTAGCCAAAGTGGGTAAGTTTATGGCTGACGTCGATATGAACCACCCATTAGCGGGTTTGACGCTCAACTTTGATTTAGAAGTGGTGAGCGTGCGTGAAGCGACAGAAGAAGAATTAAGCCACGGCCATGCCCACGGCGAAGGCGGACACCAGCACTAAACATAGCCTTAAGCGGTAAGCTGGAAGCTGTCAGAAAAAGATTTAATAAAAGCCGAGCTGATGCTCGGCTTTTAGTATTAATGCCTTTTAATTACCCTAATCCCTAATCCCTAATCCCTAATCCCTAATCCCTAATCCCTAATCCCTAATCCC
>NZ_JBQDEX010000111.1:0-9053 GCF_052084945.1 Oceanisphaera sp. | reverse complement strand
GCCACAGGGAGGTGCTTGCAGCGTGTCGGTGGAGTAGACCCTTTGTTCGACTTTTTATACAAACAAAAATAGATCAGTTATTTTTCCAGATTGGTATAAGACGTAGCGGATTAAACGTACGGCTTTCTTTCAGCTCTGCGCTGATTTTGGCGCTTGGCGTTGATTTGTTATAGAATTAGGCCGTTTTTTTGTGCTTATGTCTAAAGGAAATTCCATGACTGACTACCTGATTGCCCCCTCAATATTGTCTGCCGATTTTGCCCGCTTAGGCGAAGAAGTAGACAAGGTATTACAAGCAGGTGCCGATGTTGTGCACTTTGACGTAATGGACAATCATTATGTGCCTAATCTCACCATAGGGCCTATGGTGTGCAAAGCACTACGTAACCATGGTGTTACGGCTCCCATAGACGTACATCTTATGGTTAAGCCGGTTGACAGCCTAGTGCCACAGTTTGCTAAAGCAGGCGCTTCTATTATTACTTTTCACCCCGAAGCGTCGGATCATATCGATCGTACCCTAAGCCTCATTAAAGAGCAGGGCTGTCAGGCCGGCTTAGTCTTTAACCCAGCGACGCCACTGAGTTACTTAGACTATGTAATGGATAAAGTAGACGTTATTTTGCTGATGTCTGTTAATCCTGGCTTTGGTGGTCAATCTTTTATTGATAACACCCTGGATAAACTGCGCGAAGCGCGTCAGCGCATCACCGACAGCGGCCGCAATATTCGCCTAGAAATAGACGGTGGCGTAAAAGTCGATAATATTCGCGCCATTGCCGAAGCAGGGGCAGATATGTTTGTGGCAGGTTCGGCCATTTTTAACCAACCCGACTATAAAGCCGTGATCGATCAAATGCGCAATGAACTGGCTAAAGCTAATGTCTAATATCGATATCCGCCACATTAAACTCATTTTATTTGATTTAGACGGCACCCTTATTGATAGTGTGGTGCAGTTATGGCAAGCGGTTAATCAAATGCTCGCCGAATTGGATCATGCTCAAGTGAGCGAACAAGAAGTGCGGTTGTGGGTGGGTAATGGTGCCGATATGCTGGTGCAACGTGCTTTAACAGCAGCCTTAACTCACCCGCCTACGCCCAGCCAGCATCAACAAGCTCGTGCTTTATTTGATAAAGCTTATCAAGGTCTTGCCAGTCATCAAGTGGTGCTTTATCCCGGTGTAATCAATACCCTAGAGCAGCTTAAAAAAGCGGGCTATACCTTGGCGCTGGTGACCAATAAACCCTATGGCTTTGTGCCCGATATTTTAGCTAATAGTGGCTTAGCACAGTATTTTTCGATGAGCTTAGGGGGCGATAGCCTAGCCGACAAAAAGCCCAGCCCAGCGCCATTGCTGCATGTCTGTCACACCCTGAATATTGCACCAGAGCACAGCATTATGGTGGGGGATTCTGAAAACGACGTACTGGCTGCTCAAGCCGCTGGCATTGCCAGTGTCGGGCTCACCTATGGCTATAACTACGGCAAATCTATAGCCGACAGCCAGCCAAATTGGGTTATTAACCAATTTGGCGAGTTACTCGATTTGTTGAAGTAATGTTGAACGATCGGCAACAGCGCCGATCTTTGCATTATGCTCGAATGTCGTCGCGCGTTTTAACCGCGAAAACTTGCGTAGCAGCTTCTGGTGCCGAGGTTCTTCCCGTGGCGCCTTCATCATTTTTCTTATGTGAAAAATAAATATCCAAAAGATGCACAAGGAATATTTTCATGGTTGAACAAAGGGCCAATACCTCGGCTAAAGCCACTGTTTTTAGTGGTGCCCAGCCCTCGGGTCAATTAACAATAGGTAACTACATGGGCGCATTGCGCCAATGGGTAAACATGCAACAAGACTACGACTGCCTATATTGCATCGTAGATATGCACGCCATTACCGTGCGCCAAGACCCTAAAACGTTGCGCGCGGCCTGCCTTGATGCTGCAGCGCTCTACATGGCGATTGGCCTTGATCCTGATAAAAGCACCCTTTTTATTCAGTCTCACGTACCAGAGCATGCTGAACTATCTTGGGTATTAAATTGTTATACCCAATTTGGCGAGCTATCGCGTATGACGCAGTTTAAAGATAAATCGAGCCGCCACGCCGAAAATATTAATGCCGGTTTATTTACCTATCCCGCACTCATGGCCGCCGATATCTTGCTGTACCAAACTAGCCAGGTGCCTGTGGGTAACGACCAAAAGCAGCACCTTGAACTATCACGTGATGTCGCCTCTCGTTTTAATCAACTTTATGGCGACGTACTTACGGTGCCAGAGCCTTTTATTCCGGCTGATGGCGCACGTATTATGAGTTTGCAAGAACCGACAAAAAAAATGTCTAAGTCAGACGAAAACGTCAATAACTTTATAGGCTTACTTGAAGATCCTAAAGTGATCACTAAAAAGTTAAAACGTGCTGTGACCGACTCAGAAGATCCTCCTGTAATAAAGTTTGACCTAGAAAATAAACCCGGCGTATCAAATCTACTCACCCTAATGTCGGGTGCAACGGGGCGTAGTATTAAAGAGCTAGAAGTGCACTTTGAAGGCAAAATGTACGGCCATCTTAAAACCGAAACCGCCGCAGCCGTATTGGCTATGCTAGAGCCCATTCAGGCCCGTTTTCACGAGTTGCGGGCAGATGAAGAGCAATTAATCAAAATTCTGACGCAAGGCGCCGATAAGGCGCGCGAGAAAGCTGCGAAAACGCTAAAAAGCGTATATGATGTTATTGGTTTTGTGCCCAGACATTTTTAATATTTAAGGGGCCCAAACGCCCCTTTTTATATCACATAATTGGACTTATCTTTTCTGATGACAGACTCTAAGCCTCTGAATAGCGACTTAATCGACAAGCTCTATTGGGTGCGTAAATTCCGCATGGCCAAAAACGAGCAAACTCTTGCATTTATGGTGTCTAAAGTGACTGATAACTATCATAGTCACACTGCTATTATGGCTGCCATTTACCTTGCCGAATGCCAACGCGAGCGCGAACTTGCCCAAGGTCGCCTGTTAGAACACTAAATAAAAAGTGATACGCGTTACGTCGAAGCGCAAACCGACTGCTGTGCGCCTTACGCTGACCGCTGTGCGAAACATAAAACTGGTGTTTTATTTAACGTAAGGCGTGCAGCGTTAAACATACAGCCTTGGTTTAGCTGACGGCTTTCTTTAGCTCGGTGCTGTAGATTGATTTCCCTTCAATACCTGTCAAAATTCTTATATCAGTAATTTCTCTTATTCAAGGTTTACTTAATATGCGTTTTCATAAAACGGGCCTTACATTATTGGCCGCCATGGTACTCACTGCTTGCTCATCTAACACCGCCACTATTCCTACCAAAATAGAAGTAGCTCATGGCCCGACCAGCATTAAAGGTGGTGACGCTACGGGGGCCGATGATATTACGGTGACCACGCCTTACTTTGCATTTGCACTTTCTCAGGGTGAGTTAGTGGATCTTGCTATGATGGAAGAAGGGGTATTTAGTCAAGATCTTATTAAGTCTGTCGACTTTAGCCTCGAAAAAGGCCAAGCAAGCCTAGAAAATGTCGAAATTGTTAAGCACACGACTGATGAGTTAGAAATAGTGGTTACTCGTCATTGGAATAGCCATCGTCTTGTTAGCCGTTATGAAGTGCACAAGGCTTACCCTGGCATTAAGCTGACCACCACAGTATTAGATCCTATTAAGGGCAATACTCAGGCAGGCTACCAACTAGAGCGTAATCACCCCATTGCCAATACGGCAGACAACTATAATGACATGACCCGCATGGTGCATAGCCATTGGACCGCCGGTCAGTTACAGAATAATCTTAGTGAACTCTCCGAAACCGACGATTTACGTCGCAGCTACACTGGCAAAAACAACGAATTTAGTGTTTGGCTAAGTGCGGGCTCTTTGGGTAATTTACGCTCAGATCTGGAAATGTACACCACGGCCAGCCCCCAAGCTGAGTTAGGGCTATTTGATCTCAAACCCATTAGCGGTAATTTTGAAAGTTATTTGTCAGTTATGCGCCAGCGTTGGAGCCGAGGCGAGCGGGTATATTTAAATGCCGGCCCTAAGCTAAAAGACGCTAAGCATAACAGCGGAAAAATCTATGCTTATACCCCTAAAGGTCGGATCACTGCCGACTTTGCTCGTGCTGCAGCACAAGGTCACAGCTTTGTCAGCTTTGGCCCTGAGGTTTACCCTATTACCACCAACTTTGGCGGGGAAGCAAAGCCTTACAAAAAATCAGAAGTCGAATTTCGCTCAGAAATTGGTTTGGCTAAAGCCGAAGTTTGGTTAGATGGTAAACAAGTTGCGGGATGGAAAATTAATGGTGCCAAGTGGTTTAGAACCGGGGTGCCTGTTCCTCCTAATCGCACCTGGATGCAGTGGGTAGTAGAAGACAAGCAAGGTAACAAAGCGTACTCAAACCCGATTTGGATTAAGTGAAGAGCAGCGTGAAGAGCAGCGCCAAGCGCCTAGCACCAAGCAGAAAGCTAAACCACGCGAAGCGTAGGTGTTAGCTAGGCGCTGATCTTTTTCATTAACCCATAAATCATTTTGGATAGCTGCTGTGTTTCATCAATAAGCAACAAGCCTTGTTGCTTATTGATGTAGCTGATTTCAATGCCTATATAAATTTGAGTGCGCAGCTCTGCTGTAGAAGCTTTTGCATAACTTAAAAATTTGACCCGATCTTTGTCGCTATCGCGCTCATAACCTTCAGCAATATTGCTCGCTATTGAAAGAGCAGAGCGCGTGATTTGATCTTTAAACCCATAATCAGACTGTTCCCTCATCAATTTATAGATAGTAGCCGATAACTTTGTAGCGCGTTGCCAGATATTTAAATCTTCAAAATTCATAGCTAATCTCCCTTTAACTACCAATCTTTATTATAGGCTAAAGTGCAGCACCAAGCGCTCGGCGCTGTTTTTTGCTTTGCACCACGCGAAGCGTAGGTGTTAGCTAGGCGCTTGGCGCTTGGTGCTAGGCGCTCGGCGCTGAAGTTACTAATTCAATTCATTCTCATTGCGACTACGTTATTCAAGTAAAATCAATAACTTAAGTTTATATTGAGTTTGTAAAACGTTTTAATCTCTACTATGATTAACTCATTAATCAGGGGGAGGAATGTATGGAAGGCGATAAAAAAGTCATAGAGTACCTTAATCAGGTACTCAGCATAGAGCTTACCTCTATCAACCAATATTTTTTGCATGCGCGTATGTTTAAAAACTGGGGCTTTAACCAGTTAGATGAGCGTGAATATAAAAAGTCTATTAAAGACATGAAACAAGCCGACAAGTTGATTGAGCGGGTGTTGTTTTTAGAAGGTTTGCCGAATTTACAGCATTTAAACCGCTTGCGCATTGGTGAAAATACCCAAGAAATGCTGCAATGCGATAAGCTGCAAGTAGAAGAGCAACTACAAGTATTAAAAGACGCCATTGCCTATTGTGAGTCGGTTAAAGATTATGTTTCGCGCAAGTTGTTGTGTGAAATAGAAGAATACGAAGAAAACCATCTTGATTGGGTAGACTGCCAGCTCGATTTAATTAGCGTGCTCGGTCTGGAAAATTATCAACAGTCTCAAATATAAGGGAGTCAAATATGAAAGGTAGCGCCAAAGTAATAGCGGCATTAAACGAGCTGCTGGCCGGTGAGCTAAGCTCAATGGATCAGTACTTCATTCACTCTCGTATGTATGAAGACTGGGGATACCAAAAGCTGTATGAGCGTATTGATCATGAATTTGATGATGAAAAAGGTCATGCGGCACTAATTATAGAGCGCATTTTATTTTTGGGTGGCACCCCAGACATGGTGACACGTGCGCCATTAAATATTGGTAAAGACGTGCCAGCCATGTTGCAAAGCGATCTTAACCTTGAGCTTAAAGTGATTGACGATTTGCGCGAAGTGATGGCCTTGTGTGAACAAGAGCGTGATTACCAAACGCGCGACATGCTACAAGTATTATTGTCTGATACCGAAAACGATCACACTCACTGGTTAGAGCAACAAGTGGGCTTAATCGACAAAATCGGTCTACCAAACTACCTGCAATCGCAGATGTAAAAAATCAGTGCCCAGTACCAATAAAAAAGCCGCAATAGCGGCTTTTTTTGTCTGTGATTTGTAGGCGTTGTGGTTGAAACCTAAGGCGTACAGCATAAAACATACAGTTGTCTTTTATTACCCTGTGGTAAAAATCATTTGCAAACTAAGTCATTGTTACTTTTATACTGTGCAATACAATAGGGTTAACACAAGCCAAGTGCTTGCTGCTAATGTTGAAGAGGGAGTTTTTGTTTCCTTCAACATTCAGCCTTTAATATTCAACATGGTGCTAAGCACCAGAGCAGGAGCAAACCTATGGATATGATCAAAACTCGCGCCGCCGTTGCTTGGGAAGCCGGTAAACCATTGACCATTGAAGAAGTCGATTTGATGCCGCCACAAAAAGGCGAAGTGTTAGTGCGCATTGTTGCCACTGGCGTGTGTCATACCGACGCTTTTACGCTATCAGGTGACGATCCTGAGGGTATTTTCCCAGCCATACTCGGTCATGAAGGCGGCGGCATAGTCGAGGCCATAGGTGAGGGCGTGACAAGTCTTGAAGTGGGCGATCATGTGATCCCACTCTACACAGCCGAATGTGGTGAGTGTAAATTTTGTACCTCGGGTAAAACTAACCTCTGCCAAGCGGTACGCGCCACTCAAGGCCAAGGGCTTATGCCAGATGGTACCACCCGGTTTTATAAAGACGGCCAACCCATTTTTCACTACATGGGTTGCTCTACCTTTGCTGAACGCACTGTAGTACCAGAAATCGCGTTGGCAAAAATTAATAAAGAAGCTCCCTTAGAAAAAGTGTGCTTACTCGGCTGTGGCGTCACCACAGGTATGGGCGCTGTAAAACACACCGCTAATGTACAAGAGGGCGACACAGTTGCGGTCTTCGGCTTAGGTGGCATTGGCCTTGCGGTTATTATTGGTGCTGTTATGGCCAAAGCCAGTCGCATTATTGCCATTGATATCAATGAAGATAAATTTGCGATCGCCAAGCAACTTGGTGCCACCGACTGCATTAATCCCAATGATTTTGATAAGCCGATCCAAGAGGTTATTGTTGAAATGACCGACGGCGGTGTGGATTACTCATTTGAGTGTATTGGTAGCGTTAAAGTGATGCGCTCGGCGTTAGAGGCCTGCCACAAAGGCTGGGGCGAATCTGTGATTATTGGTGTTGCTGGTGCTGGTCAAGAAATCTCTACTCGTCCGTTTCAACTGGTTACCGGTCGGGTATGGAAAGGCTCCGCTTTTGGTGGCGTAAAAGGCCGCTCACAACTGCCAGGCATAGTAGAGCAATACTTAAACGGCGAATTTGAGCTTGATACTTTTATTACCCACACCATGGGGCTAGAAGACATCAATAAAGCGTTCGACCTTATGCACCAAGGCAAATCAATTCGCACAGTGATCCACTACTAACATACAGCGCCAACTAACAGCTGTACGCCTTACGCCGATCGCTGTACGAAAAAATTAAAACCTAGCGCTGTTCTAACTTGTAGGCGCTGCTTCAGCTGCGCAATATCGCGCAGCGATATCCTGCGGTGTTTTTCTTTAACTGACAGCTGATAGCTTACAGCTGTCTTCAGCGCTGTTTTCACGGGTTTTGTGCATGATATGGCGCTGCTGTTATCGGTGTTGATGTTTTCTAAGGCGTACCGCGTAAAACGTATAGCGTTGGTTTTACGGTGTTTGGGTTTAACTGATAGCTGACAGCTTACAGCTTTCAGCTTTCTTTAAGGAGTTATCATGCACATTGTTCAACAGCAAGTCTGCTTTGGTGGTCGTCAAATTCGCTACCAACACCGCTCGCACGTCCTTAATTGCGACATGCAATTTTCTGTGTTCTTGCCGCCTCAAGCAGAGTCAGAGCCAGTACCTGCGGTATATTGGCTGTCGGGCTTAACCTGTAATGACGAAAACTTCTCAAGTAAAGCCGGTGCCCAGCGCGTGGCGGCAGAACTTGGGTTAGCGCTTATTATTCCTGATACCAGTCCTCGTGGTGAGGGGGTAGCCGATGATGCTAATGCCGCCTACGATTTAGGCTTAGGCGCAGGCTTTTATGTTAACGCCACCCAAGCCCCATGGAACACGCATTATCATATGTATGATTATGTGCTGAACGAGCTGCCCGCCTTAGTAGAAGCAGAGCTGCCGCTTACCGACAAGCGCGCCATTAGTGGTCATTCAATGGGTGGGCACGGCGCTTTAGTGTTAGCCTTGCGTAACCAAGCGCACTTTACTTCGGTGTCGGCCTTTGCGCCTATTAGCAACCCCAGTGATTGCCCTTGGGGGCATAAAGCTTTAACGGCGTATTTAGGTGATAACCGTGATATCTGGGCGCATTATGACGCCAGTTTGCTATTGATGAGCAAAGGCAGCACTTTGCCGATATTGGTCGATCAAGGTGAGGCCGATAACTTTTTAACCGAGCAGTTAAAGCCTCACACCTTAGTGGCTGCGGCCAAGCAAGTAAATGCAGATTTAACCTTGCGTATGCAGCCAGGTTACGATCACAGCTATTATTTTATCGCCAGTTTTATTGAAGACCATTTACGTTTTCATGCTAAACATCTGGGATAAATCAAGCTTGAGTTATTAATAAAAAGCCGCGTTAGCGGCTTTTTTTATGGCTCAGATATACTCCACCGGTATACTGTGCACAGTATAATACCCATCTAGAAACTAATTGATCAGGTTTTATGGCTTCTGTAGGGTCGATTTCAATCGACTAATACCAATCTAAGTAAAAATGTGATCTGATTTAAAGCTGGACCTAGAGGAAACAGAGTCACCTTCCACGACACGCCACTGGGCTAGCCATCTTTGCTGTGTAACAACTGCGAATATTCACAGGATATTCGTTTTATTACCCAACAAAGATACACGCCAGCAAGCTGGCCCATACGGGCTCGGGAAATGCCATCCCTGGCATTGTCACGGTCGTGGAAGCCGATCTCTGT
>NZ_JBQDEX010000110.1:0-9220 GCF_052084945.1 Oceanisphaera sp. | reverse complement strand
TTCCAGCTTATCTTTTAAGCGTTAATAAAAAAACACCAAGCCATTTTGTGGCTTGGTGTTTTTAACTAAAAACTTGGCGCTAACTTAGCAGTAGCCGTAGCTCATTAGGCGCTGGTAGCGTTGCTCTAATAAAGTGTCGGTGTCTAGCTGGTCTAAATCTGCTAAATCACTTAGTAAACGGGCTTTTAAAAATTCCGCCGCTAATGCAGGATTACCGTGGGCACCGCCCATCGGCTCTTCTACTATATTATCAATCAGCTTTAGCTCGTGAATACGCTGAGCAGTAATACCCATGGCTTCGGCGGCTAACGAGGCTTTTTCAGCACTCTTCCATAAAATAGACGCACAGCCTTCAGGAGAAATCACCGAATAAGTAGAATATTGCAGCATATTAACGCGATCACCCACGCCAATGGCCAAGGCACCACCGGATCCGCCTTCACCAATTACAGTACAAATAATAGGGGTTTTTAAACCCGACATCACCTTTAGGTTACGGGCAATGGCTTCACTTTGGCCGCGCTCTTCTGCACCCACACCCGGGTATGCACCAGGAGTGTCGATAAAGGTTAAAATAGGCATTTTGAAACGTTCAGCCATTTCCATTAACCGCAATGCTTTACGATACCCTTCGGGGCGAGGCATACCAAAGTTACGGCGAATTTTCTCTTTGGTCTCACGGCCTTTTTGCTGACCAATCACCATAACTGGGCGACCATCAATGCGAGCTACACCGCCAACCAAGGCTTTATCGTCAGCGTAAGCACGATCCCCTGCCAACTCGTCAAACTCACCAAAAATATGCTCAAGGTAATCTAAGGTATAAGGGCGACGCGGATGGCGAGCCAACTGCGATATTTGCCACGGGCCTAAGTTTGAGAATACTTTTTTAGTCAGCTCATCGCGCTTGCCTTCAAGACGACTTACTTCTTCGTCTAAATCAACGGCATCCCCTTCGTTTACATGACGAAGTTCTTCGATTTGGGCCTGCAGCTCAGCAATCGGTTGTTCAAATTCCAGAAAATGGCTCATAAGTCCCTCAGTTCAAAAATGGTTCGACTCAAAAGAGTAGCTCAACTTTATTCGGGCCCAGCAATTGCCTTAACGATGTTAACACCTCGTCGGTGGGGGTTACCCGCCATTCGGTGCCTAACATTAACTGTGCCCGCGCTCCCGGTCGATAATAAGTAACATTCACAGGACACACTCCCGCCCGTACTGGGGTCAGTATGTCCAATAATTGATTAAAAAAGTGCTGATCAATTTGGCTGCTATTAATATTCAGCGCCAAACCACGAGCAAAACGCTCACGGGCATCACTCATGTCTAGCACTTCACGTGCCGACATCTTAAGCCCGCCATTAAAATCATCAAAGCTGACCTGTCCGCTAATAACGAGGATTTTATCCTTTTCTAGCAAAGACTCATAGCGTTCTAATGCCTCAGAGAACAAGGTGATGTCTAATCGCCCCGATCGATCGTCTAACGTTAAAATGCCCATGCGATTACCCCGTTTGGTGGTCATCACTCGGGCCGCAATCACTAAGCCGGCTGCTGTGGTTATTTTATCGCGACTGGTAGCCTGTAACTCATTTAAGCGCCCCGTAGTATAATTGCGTAATTCTTTCGCATATTGATTAATGGGATGCCCAGTTAAATACAAACCTAGGGTATCGCGCTCACCATCTAGCCATATTTTATCAGGCCAAGCAGGCACGTCTACAAAGGCATGCTCGGTTTTCTCTTCTTCTACCAACACCCCAAACATATCACTTTGGCCCAACGCCTCGGCTTTGGCATGTTGTTCGGCAGCTTTCATGGCCTCAGTTAAGGTTGCCATGGTAGCAGCCCGGTGCGGCCCTAAACGGTCCATGGCGCCAGAGTACACCAGCTTTTCCATCACCCGTTTATTGAGTTTTTTAAGGTCTACTCTATTACAAAAATCAAATAAGTCTCTAAAAGGCCCATCGGCTCGCGCGGCTAAAATCGAATCAATGGGTCCCTCGCCTACCCCTTTAATGGCACCAATGCCATACACTATCTCGCCTTGCTCATTCACGGTAAAACGATAACGCCCCGAATTCACATCGGGCGGCAGCAAGGTTAACCCCATACGCTGACATTCATCAACTAAGGTCACCACTTTATCGGTATTATCCATATCGGCCGTCATAACCGCGGCCATAAACTCAGCCGGATAATGGGTTTTTAGCCACAAGGTTTGATAAGACACCAAGGCATAAGCCGCAGAGTGTGACTTGTTAAAACCATAACCGGCAAACTTCTCTACCAAGTCAAAGATTTTCATCGCCAACTCAGCGTCTATGCCATTAGCCACGGCCCCCGCTTCAAAGCCTTCACGCTGCTTGGCCATTTCTTCGGGCTTTTTCTTACCCATGGCCCGGCGTAGTAAGTCGGCCCCACCCAGTGAATAGCCCGCCAATACCTGAGCAATCTGCATCACCTGCTCTTGATAGAGGATAATGCCATAGGTGGGTTCAAGGGTGGTTCTAAGAGACTCGTGCTGCCAGGTCTCATCAGGAAAAGACACCGCCTCTCGACCGTGCTTACGGTCAATAAAGTTATCCACCATGCCCGATTGCAAAGGCCCTGGTCTAAAGAGCGCCACCAAGGCAATCATGTCTTCAAAGCAGTCGGGTTGCAGGCGCTTAACTAAGTCTTTCATGCCCCGGGATTCTAACTGAAACACCGCCGTGGTTTCATAACGCTTAAGCACTTTAAAAGAGGCGGGATCATCCATAGGGATCGCAGCAATATCTACTGGCGCTTTACCTTGGGCTTCAAGCTTGGGATTAATCATGCCCAGCGCCCAATCGATAATGGTCAGCGTACGCAGCCCTAAAAAGTCAAACTTAACCAGCCCCGCTTCTTCTACGTCATCTTTATCAAACTGCGTAACCGGGTTATGGCCGTATTCATCACAATAGAGCGGCGCAAAGTCAGTAATGCGGGTCGGCGCAATCACCACACCACCGGCGTGTTTACCGGCATTACGGGTTACCCCTTCCAGCTTGCGCGCCATATCCACTAAGGCTTGCACTTCTTCGTCTTGATCGTAAAGCTCAGGCAGTTTTGGCTCAACATCAAAAGCTTTAGCCAGCGTCATGCCAGGCTCAGGGGGAATAAGCTTAGAAATGCGCTCCACAAACCCATAAGGGTGGCCTAATACCCGCCCCACATCGCGGATCACCGCTTTGGCGGCCATAGTACCAAAGGTAATAATTTGGCTTACCGCATCACGGCCATATAAATCAGCAACGTGATCGATCACCTCATCACGTCTGTCCATGCAAAAATCAACGTCAAAGTCGGGCATAGACACCCGCTCTGGGTTTAAGAAGCGCTCAAATAACAGATCAAACTCAAGGGGATCAAGATCGGTAATTTTCAGGGCATAGGCCACCAAAGAGCCGGCCCCCGAGCCTCGACCTGGCCCCACAGGAATGCCGTTATCTTTTGACCACTGAATAAATTCCATCACGATCAAAAAGTAACCCGGAAACCCCATTTGGTTGATCACGCCTAACTCAATCTTTAGGCGTTCATCATATTCTGGACGCTTTTCGGCCCGTACTGCTTCATCCGGAAATAAAAATGCCAGTCGCTCTTCTAAGCCTTCTTCTGAGCATTTCACTAAAAAGTCAGCAATGCTCATCTCCCCCGTAGGAAAGTCAGGCAAAAAGTATTCACCCAAACGTACCGTCACGTTACAGCGCTTAGCAATCTCAACACTATTGGCCAGTGCTTCAGGAATATCACTAAACAACTCGGCCATTTCCGCCGGGCTTTTTAAGTATTGCTCAGGGCTATAACGTTTAGGGCGGCGCTTATCTTCAAGGGTAAAACCATCGTGAATGGCCACCCGCACTTCGTGGGAGTCAAAATCGTCTTTATCAAGAAATACCACCTCATTGGTGGCCACCACAGGCAACTGCTCGCGCTCGGCAAGCTCAACCGCCATGTGCAGGTAAGTTTCTTCATCGGGGCGTTCGGTGCGCTGTAGCGCTAAGTAATAGCGATCAGCAAAATGCTGCTGATAAAACGCCAAGCACTCACCGACTAAGGTCTGGTTACCTTTGAGCAAACTAATGCCCACATCGCCTTCGCACCCGCCAGACAACACAATAATGCCGGCGTTAAATTCAGTGAGCCAAGCTTTATCCACCAAGGGTAAATGCTGCACATGACCACGCTCGTATGCCGCAGAAATAAGGCGGGTAATGTTTTGATAACCCTCGTTATTCATCGCCAGCAAAGTTAAACGAAATATCTGCTCGCCCAGCTCTTCACCCTGCACCCAAATATCGCAGCCCACCAAGGGCTTTAACCCTTTACGGTGGCTGTCGCCATAAAAGCGCACCAAGCCACACATATTCATTTGATCAGTCAGCGCCAGCGCCGGATAACCTAATTCTTGGCAACGCTGGTTAATAGGGCCAATTTTGGCCACGCCATCAACCAAAGAAAAGTCGGAGTGTACGCGCAGATGAATAAAGGGCGTGGTCATTTAACGTTCTCGTGCGGGAGTAAACAAGGCGTCTTGCTGTAATTGAGTGGCGACAGGTTTAAAGCTGCGCCTATATTCAGGCAACACACCGTGCTCGCTTAGTGCAGCAAAGTGAGCCTTGGTGGGGTAACCTTTGTGTTGGGCAAAGCCATATTGGGGGTGGCGCTTATCAAGCTCAAGCATATCGTTATCACGCGCCACTTTAGCCAAAATAGAAGCGGCGCTAATTTCAGCCACTCGGCTGTCGCCTTTTACCACCGCCTGCGCCGGCATGGGTAATTGCGGGCAGCGGTTGCCATCAATAAACACAAACCCAGGTTGTATTGCTAAGCCCGCCACGGCACGGCTCATGGCCAGCATAGTGGCATGCAAAATATTTAGCTCATCAATTTCGGCCGGTGTGCAACGGCCAATGGCCCACGCCAATGCTTGCTCACGAATAAGCGGCGCTAATAATTGGCGCTTTTTATCGCTGATCACTTTAGAGTCGCTTAAACCGGCAATGGGCCGTTTGGGGTCTAAAATAACCGCCGCCGTCACCACGTCACCCACCAAAGGGCCGCGCCCTACTTCGTCTACCCCAGCAACCAATACGCCAGATGGATACACAATGTCTATCATAGGGGCCGTCATTGCGCATTCGCCGATGCAGTGTCTGCCAGTGATAATACCGCTAATGCGGCTTGTTCATCGGCATTGCAACGAATCAGCTTATGCAAGCGGGTAAACTCATTGATTAACTCGCTAGTATCAAAGTTAATCAACTTACTCACTTCATCGGCAATATTATCGGCCGTGCATTCATGCTGAATAAGCTCAGGCACCAACATATGATCCGCCAACAGATTAGGCAAAGACGCATAAGCGGTATGAACAATCTTATTAGCCAACCAATAACTAAAGGGCTTAAATTTATAGCCTACCACCATAGGCTTTTTCGCCAACATCGCCTCTAAGGTGGCGGTACCAGAGGCCAGCAACACCATATTGGCGGCCGACATTACCTCTCGCCCTTGGCCTTCAATCATAATCACGTCTAATTGCGGTGCCACTTGCTCTTTAATGGCTAAAAACTCGGCGCGGCGCTTAGGGTTCACTAACGGCACCACAAACTCTAATTCGGGGTGACGTACCTTAAGTAGCTGGCAAGCGGCTAAATATACTGGGCTGAGTAAGGTGACTTCGGCATGGCGACTACCGGGCAATAAGGCAAGATAGTAGCCATCAGATTTTAACCCCAAACGCGCACGGGCACCTTGGGTGTCGGGTACTAATGGCATTTGATCGGCCAAGGTATGGCCAATAAAACGACAAGGCGCATCAAAGCGGTCGTAAAAGGCTTTTTCAAAAGGTAAAAACGCCAGCACCATATCGGTGGCGCGCTTAATTTTATGAATACGATTTTGGCGCCACGCCCATACCGACGGGCTAACATAGTGCAAGGTGGCTATGCCGGCGTTGCGCAACTTAAGCTCGGTATCAATATTAAAATCCGGCGCATCTATGCCCACAAACACATCCGGTGGATTATCTAAAAAGTGGCGAATAATTTGCTTACGAATGCGCAATATCTGCGGTAATCGACCTAGCACTTCCACCAAGCCCATAACCGACAACTCATCCATATCAAATAAGGCAGTGCAGCCCTCGGCCACCATTTGTGGCCCGGCAATACCTTCAAAAATGGCATTAGGATGGCGCTTACGTAGCTCACGAATCAGCCCAGCCCCTAAAGTATCGCCCGATACTTCGCCCGCCACTAAGCCAATGCGCAGCGGTTTAGCGTTACTTTGCGGTAAGCCTGCATCTGGGGTGCTAGATAAAGACAAATTAGGCACGAATAATACCGCGCTCATTTTGTTGTAAAAACTCAATCATGGGGCCCAGCTCTGGCTGTTGCACATTCAGTGCTTCTAACTCAGGGATCACCTCAGTCACGGTTTTACCGCTTCTAAAAATAATTTTATAGGCTTTTTTAATAGCAGAAATCGCCTCAGGTGAAAATCCACGACGGCGCAAGCCCTCAGAGTTTACCCCAAACGGCTTAGCATAAAGCCCCGCGGCCATCACATAAGGTGGCACGTCTTTATTTAATGCCGCACAACCGGCAATAAAGGCATGGCTGCCCACCCGGCCAAATTGATGAATAGCGGCATGGCCACCAAAAATCACGTGCGAGCCAATATGCACATGGCCTGCCAGTGTGGCGTTATTGGCAAAAATGCAATCGCTGCCAATACGACAGTCGTGTGCCACATGCACATTCACCATAAATAAGTTACGGCTGCCTACTTGGGTCAGGCTTTCGTCTTGGCTGGTGCCACGGTGAAAAGTGCAAGACTCACGGATCACGTTATCGTCACCAATGTCGAGTCGAGTGAGTTCGCCGGCGTATTTTTTATCTTGGCAGTCTTCCCCTATCGAGCAAAACTGAAAAATATGATTACGCTTACCAATGCGAGTTGGCCCCTTAATAACAACATGGGAGCCAATCCAGCACTGGTCACCAATTTCAACGTCGGCCCCAACTAAAGTCCAGGGGCCAATTTCGACCCCGGCCCCTATTTTTGCACTCGGATGAACAATGGCGGTTTCATGGATCTTTGCACTTTGTTCGGTCACATTAACCTCCGCGTTTGGCACACATTAATTCTGCGCTGCACACCACTTCACCATCTACGGTGGCCACACCGGTAAACTTGGCAATACCACGACGTTCTTTTAAATACACCACATCTAACACCAGCTGATCACCCGGTACCACAGGGCGCTTAAAGCGAGCATTATCAATAGAAGCAAAATAGTACAGCTCGCCAGGGGCTGGCTTACCCACCATTTTAAAGGCCAAAATACCCGTCGCCTGGGCCATGGCTTCTAAAATAAGCACCCCCGGAAATACCGGTTTCTCCGGAAAATGCCCGGTAAACATCGGCTCGTTGAAAGACACATTTTTAATGCCTCTCAGGGTCTTGCGCTCTGGGCTAATTTCATAATGCGCCACTTTATCTACCATCAAAAACGGGTAGCGATGGGGCAGTAGTTCCAGAATGTCCTGGATATCTAACTGATTATTCTCGGTATTCAGTTCGTCATTCAAAATGTAACCCTACCAAATTGTGCTTAATTTTTTTTGTCTGATTGCTTTTCAAGCTGATTTATACGCTTGTGCATATCGTCGATGCGCATCACTCGTGCCGTCGTTTTACGCCATTCTTTATTAGGCTGCAACGGAATACCGGACGAATAGATGCCTGGTTCAGTAATAGAGCGCATCACCATGCCCATGCCGGTCACAGTCACTCCATCACAAATTTCTATGTGGCCGTTAATGACAACCGCCCCACCAATAATACAGTATTTACCTAGTTTTAGACTACCCGCCATTACAGTACCACCAGCAATGGCCGTGCCATAACCAATTTGTACGTTGTGGGCAACCTGACATAAGTTATCAATAATCACATTATCGGCAATACAAGTATCGCCCAGCGCACCGCGATCAATAATGGTACCTGCGCCAATTTCAACGCGATCCCCTATTACTACCGTGCCCAGCTGCGGAATTTTAACCCATTCACCTTTGTTATTGGCATAGCCAAAGCCATCACTGCCAATGACAGCACCCGATTGTACCAGACAGTCACGCCCTAGGGTGACTCTATGATAAAGAGTCACATTGGCCCACAAACGAGTACCGGCGCCTAACTGAGCGCCCTGCTCTATCACACATCCTGGGCCAATCATAACATCATCAGCCAGTACGACACCCGACTCAATCACCACATTGGCACCAATTGAGACGCCCTCGCCTAGCTGTACATCGTCAGCAATCACGGCACTGGGATGAATGCTCACCGCTTGGCGTGGTGTGGTGTCTAGCGCTTGTGCCGCCAACGCAAACCCCAAGTAAGGGTCTTCCATCACCAAGCACGGCACGGCACAGGCGGATACATCAGCCGCCCTAACAATAACGGCTGCGGCCTGAGTTGTTTTAAGCAAGTGCTGATATTTGTTGTCCGACAAAAAAGCCACATCTTCGGGGCCCGCTTTGTCTAGGGTATTAACGCGGTGAATCATCACATTAGCATCGCCGGTAAACTCAGCGTTTAGCTGCTCTGCCAATGCTTGTAAGCTAATTGTCATAACTTGGCTCTACTTACTCACTCGACTGATCACCTGCTGGGTGATATCGAGGCTAGGTGAAACATGAATAACAGCACCACGCTCAACCACTAAGTCGATACCTTGCGACTGGGTTATTTGAGTGACGGCACTTTGAATACTTTTTAACATTTTTTGGCGTTCTTCATTCTCACGGCGCGCCTGATCTTCTTCTAACTTACGGCGTTTTTGCACATAAGAAGCCTGCATTTCGTTTAGCTTCTTTTGCGCATCGGCTTTTTGCTGATCGTTCATAAATGCCATGTCTTTTTGCTGCTTTTCAATAAAGCTGCGGCCATCGGCTTCAAGTTTTTGTACTTCTTTAACACGACCAGAAAACTCACCTTTCAGTTTATTAGCCACTTGGTCACGCTGTGGCATTTTTTGAAACACCAACCCCGTGTCTACCACAGCCACTTTAGTATTTTGCGCCTGCACCGCACCCGCGCTCAACACCAGTGCCAATACACCAAACATCTTCATCAACTGTTTCAAAACATTCTCCTTAAACAAAGCTGGAAGCTAGAAGCC
>NZ_JBQDEX010000109.1:0-9264 GCF_052084945.1 Oceanisphaera sp. | reverse complement strand
ACTCGCGACCCCAACCTTGGCAAGGTTGTGCTCTACCAGCTGAGCTATTCCCGCAAAATTTCTGGTTGTCCGCTTTAAAAATTACGGCGACTTTTTTTAGCAGCCAGCGGTTTTGGTTATTACCAGTGGCTACGGGATGCGAATTATACGAGGTGATTTGTTGAATGCAAGACCTTTTTCACTCTAGCCGACTGCTTGGCTACTTTCTCGGCAAATATGCTCGTATTGCGTTAAAAAGAAACACTTAAATCTTAAATACGGTCTTACGATAGAACTGCAACTCTGCAATGGACTCGCGAATATCGTCTAATGCCTTATGGCTGCCCTTTTTAGGAAATTGTTCTAATAACGCAGGCTGCCAGCGGCGCACTAGCTCTTTAATGGTACTCACATCTATGCTGCGATAATGAAAAAAACTTTCTAGTTCAGGCATGTGCCGCGCTAAAAAGCGACGGTCTTGGCCAATAGTGTTGCCGCACAAGGGTGAGCTTTGTTCTGGCACCCATTGGCGTAAAAACGCTAGTGTTTGGCTGATGGCTTCTCCTTCGCATACTTGGCTTTTTTTAACGCGCTCAACCAAGCCAGACCCTGTATGAGTGCGCACATTCCAGTCATCCATTTTGGCCAGTTCAGCCTCATCTTGGTAAATGGCTAACACCGGACCTTCAGCTAATATGTTTAATTCTTTATCAGTAATGATGCTGGCGATTTCGATGATTTTATGTTCATCCGGCTCTAACCCGGTCATTTCTAGATCAATCCAAACCAAATTTTCTGCATGTACGCTCATATTATCTCGCAAAGCTCGGTGGCAATAAGGACAAGTTGAAACAGGAAAGTGTATCATAGCCGCTAATAAATGCAGATTTAGGGAATGTTATGGCCAAGAGAAAAAAACTCAACAAAGGTCAATCGCGCCGCGTTAGTGATAATCACAACCGCCGCCTAAAACGTAATACTGCCGACACCATAGACGATAACCAATTAGGCCCACAACAAGACGGGCTAGTGATCAGTCGGTTTGGCCAGCATGCAGACATTGAAGATAACGAGCAACAAATCCACCGCTGTAACCTAAGGCGCACCTTAGGTTCGCTGGTAACGGGCGATAAAGTCGCCTGGCGACCAGGCCTAGATACCACTCAAGGTATTAGTGGCGTAGTAGAAGCCGTGCATCCGCGCACCACTGTCCTCACCCGACCTGACTTTTACGACGGCGTTAAACCGGTGGCGGCCAATATTGACCAAATTGTGTTGGTCTCTTCCGTGTTACCTGAGCTGAGCTGTCATGTGATTGATCGCTATTTAGTGGCCGCTGAAGATGTCGATATGCCGCCCATGATAGTGCTAAATAAAGTTGATTTGTTAAATGATGAGCAACGCACACAGGCTGATCAACAACTCCAGCGTTACCGTGATATTGGGTATCAAGTGCTGTATGTCAGCTGTGATACCGGTGAAGGGGTGGCGCAATTAAAACAATCCCTTAAAGATCACACCAGCATCTTTGTTGGTCAGTCTGGTGTGGGTAAGTCATCCATAGTGAATGCTGTTATGCCAGAAGTGGCCGCCATTACCGGTGCTGTATCTGATAACTCAGGGCTGGGACAACACACCACCACCACAGCTCGGCTATACCATTTTCCATCAGGCGGCTCATTAGTAGACTCACCGGGTATTCGTGAGTTTTCTCTTTGGCACTTGGCGCCCGAGCGAGTGGCTTGGTGTTTTCGTGAATTTAGAGAATACTTGGGCGGCTGTCGTTTTCGCGATTGTAAACATGACGCAGATCCCGGTTGCCTATTACAACACGCTAAAGACGAGGGCAATATTCACCCTGAGCGATTAGACAGTTACCATCGTATTATGGCTGCTATGGCGGATAAACCTACTCGTCATCACCCTAATTCGCTTTAATTTTGCTTACCTCAATACCAACAATAAAATAGAGATCTTGGACGCATATCAATGACAGAGCATTTGAAAATTTTACTACAGTACTTACTACCCAAACACTTGGTGTCGCGTTTAATCGGGCGCTTGGCAGCCAAAGAAGGCGGGCGTCTTCCTCAATGGCTGATTGAGCGCTTTATTCGCCAATATAACGTAGATATGAGTGAAGCCGTGCACGAAAACCCAGCAAATTACCCAAGCTTTAATGCTTTTTTTACTCGCGCCTTAAAGCCCAACGCCCGCCCCATAATTGAAGATGAGCAAACACTCGCTATGCCTGTAGATGGTGCTATTAGCCAGCTGGCGCCTATTATGCAAGGCCGCATTATTCAGGCTAAAGGTCACGACTACAGTGCGCGGGCATTATTAGGTGGCGACAAAGCCCTAGCCGCTCCCTTTATGGGTGGCGACTTTGCCACTATTTATTTGGCACCTAAAGATTATCACCGCATTCATATGCCAATCGCTGGCGTATTAAAAACCATGATTTATGTGCCTGGCGACCTGTTTTCAGTCAATCCTCTCACC
The DNA here is from genome assembly GCF_052084945.1 of Oceanisphaera sp. Classification (NCBI taxonomy): domain Bacteria; kingdom Pseudomonadati; phylum Pseudomonadota; class Gammaproteobacteria; order Aeromonadales; family Aeromonadaceae; genus Oceanisphaera; species Oceanisphaera sp. The sequence goes on along the minus strand of NZ_JBQDEX010000109.1, from coordinate 6,783 downwards.
GCCTCTCGTGTGCCTGAGCTGTTTGCCCGCAACGAACGCGTAGTCTGTATTTTTGACACCATAGCCGGCCCTATGTCACTGGTATTAGTAGGCGCCACCATAGTGGCTAGCATAGAAACCGTGTGGGCTGGCACGGTTACGCCTCCTGCGGGTAAGCGTATTCAACGCTGGGATTATGAGCCTGAAACCGCACCCCGTTTTGCTAAAGGCGATGAAATGGGTCGCTTTAAATTAGGCAGTACTGTGGTTTGTTTGTTTGCCCCTAACAGCGTTACACTGCCAGAAGATTTATTGCCCGGCACTCCTACGCGTATGGGGAGTGCGTTTGGTCATATTAACCAGCATTAATGCTGGGCCTCGCGGCTACACAAGTAGCCGCGAATAATTCCCACTCTATTGAGATCCTGCCGTGTTTGCGCCTATTCTGTTATTGCTTGCCCTACTCTTTCCTAGCCCATTATTAGCCGATCAGAGCGTGGCTGATATTGAAGCACGATTAAATGCAGTACCTGAAGGGGATAGCGCCGAGCTAAAAAAACGACGCGAGGACTATAATCAGGCATTACAGCTAGTGCATGAAAGCGAGCGCTATAAAAAGCAAGCCGCAACGTTTAAAGATTTTATGGATGACTATCCATCGGCCATAAAAAAGCTCGAGCAGCAACAGGCTAACCTTAGCCCTCCTAGTTTAGATTATATTACCCAGCTAGATGAAGACAGCGCTCAGCAGGCATTAGTTGAAGCACAAGCCCATCGACTCAGGCTAAGAAGGCAACGTGAAGAGCTTACTAACTCGCTTAACTTACAAGAGCTTAGCGGTAATGGTCTACATGACCTCTTAGACGACTTGCGCCAGCAATTACGCAACACTCAGCAATCTTTAGACAGGCTACAATTTAGTGACACGCGCAGCCGCCAAGAAAATGCGGTGCGTACCGTTGTTATGGCCCGCGAGCAAAAGTTACAACATCATATTCAAGCATTAGAGCTAGAAGAGCTGTCTTCCGGCAATAAAGACAGTATTAACCGATTAAAACTCGATATATTACACCGTCAGTTAAAAGACATAGACACTGTTATTGATGCGTTACAGCAACGACAGAATGAATTACGCCGAGCCACAACAGAGGCGACCATTGCTGAAAGTGATCGCTTACTTGATAAGGTTGAAGCCGACTCAAAATTATTGGTTGAGCAACAAGCGGTTAATCAACGCTTATCTGCTCAATTAAGTGAAAAAAGCCGAGCAGTAGAAGCATTACAACTTGAGTATCAAACCGTAGAGCGCACTGCCTCTGAATTAGCCGATATGAAAGGCAATCTAAAAGAGCAGCTAGAGTGGCTTCAAGTCAGTCGAGGGTTTGGTGAAAATTTACGTAACCGCCTCAGTGAGCTACCTAAGCCTTATTCATTGGCGCAACTAGAAGCGCGTATAGTACAAAGCAGAGTGGATAAATACGGTTATCAAGAGTCACTGGATAGTCTAAGAAACACACATTATCGTACTGAGTTATTACTCAGCGATAAGGCCCAAGGCATTACCGAGCTACAACGCCTACAAGTGGATGAACTGCTGGCAACACAACAGCGATTATTAACTCGACTGATCAGTGCCATAGACAATCAAATACACGAACAAACACGACTCAAAGTAGCTTACAGCCGCCAAAATAGTCAGCTGCAAGAAATTCGTGCTCTCACGGATGAGCGACTGTTTTGGTTACCCGATCTTAGGCCTATCGGCAGCCAATATCCCACCGCATTAGTGGAAACAGTCGGCTGGCTATTTAGTTTATCAACGTGGGCAATATTACCACAAACGCTCTTACAACAAAGCACAGCTAGCCTAACACTATATGGTGTTAGCTCATTATTAGTGATTTACCTGTGGATACTGAGTCGCCGTAGCCTACATACCTACCTAGAAAAAATTAGCACTCATATCGGCAATGTCACTCAAGACAGATATGACTATACTTTTAATACCTTAGTATTAAGTTTAGTCACCGCAATGCCCTTACCCGCACTGCTGTCTTTATTGAGTCATGCTATAGATTCCCCTTGGGCTCCCCCCATGGTGATTGCACTAGCTCACAGCTTTAATCAACTGATGCTACCGGTATTTATCTTGCTAGTTGTAGGTAATTTAATGATGAGTAAAGGTCTGCTGATTACTCATTTTAATTTACCACGGGATCAGGTACGACGTATTTGGCGCCAATTTCAAAGTCTGATGTTGTCTTTGCTACCCGCGCTATTCATTTTTTATTGGGTACGCGATTATCGAGAGTTTTCTTTATACGACACCTTAGGTCGCTTAAGCTTTATGGCTATTGCCTTACTGACTAGCTTATTTTCTTGGCGAATGTATCGCGAAGAGCTTCCATTGCTCGTCTCCCCTCCTCGCCAAGAGCACTTAACCATAGTGAACCACTTTTTATGGGGCGTGTTAATTATTTCTCCCCTATTAGCGCTAGTCGCGGCCCTAATGGGCTACCTCTACACGGCCCATACGCTATTACGACAACTCGAAATATCAGTACTCGTCGGTATGGGATTCTTAATGTTTTATTACTTAGTACGCCGCTGGATGCTGATTCAGCGCCGTCGCCTAGCCTTTGAAAGAGCTAAAGCAAGACGCGCCGACATTCTTGCACAACGTAAAGAAAAAGATGACACCACTGATACTCATACCAGCCCAGAAGCAGAGGCTGCAGCCGTTGCCGAGGTCGATTTAGATACGATTAGTGCCCAATCTCTTGGCTTATTACGCTCTGCACTTATGCTGGGATACATCTTAAGCTTAATGCTGCTCTGGTCAGAAATTAACACCGCTTTTAGCTTTCTCGACAGTATCGAAGTATGGCAAGTGTCTAGCTCACTGGCGGGTGAAGATGCCTTATTACCCATTTCACTTAAAGATGTGGTGATCGCCTTATTTGTAGTGATCCTAACCTGGATCACCGCCCGCAACCTGCCTGGCTTAATGGAATTGAGTGTTTTGCAACATTTAGACTTATCCCCCGGCACCGGCTTTGCCATTACCACACTGTCTAAATATATCGTGTTGATCATAGGGGCCTTTACTACCTTTGCTATGCTGGGTATCGATTGGTCTAAAACTCAATGGTTAGTAGCGGCACTCTCGGTAGGGCTAGGGTTTGGCTTACAAGAAATTTTTGCCAACTTCGTCTCGGGGCTGATTATTTTATTTGAAAAACCGATCCGCATTGGCGACACCGTGACTATTCGCGAGCTAACCGGCACCATTTCTAAAATAAAAACCCGGGCGACCACTATTGTCGATTGGGATAGACGCGAAATTATTGTGCCCAATAAGGCTTTTATTACTGAACAGTTTGTTAACTGGTCTTTGTCTGATGCCATAACACGGGTGCGCCTAATGGTGCGTGTGCGACTCGATGCCGACATTGATTTAGTACAGCGCATTACCTACGAAGCCATAGCACAGTGCAGCCATATTCTGGACACACCTGCCCCTGAAGTATTTTTAGTGGAGCTAACCGACTCGGCATTGGTCTATGAGGTACGAGTGTATGTAGAAGATATGAGCTATCGTATGCCCATGACCCATGATCTACACAATCTACTATTAACCCGACTGCGCGAGCACGATATTAAAATCCCTCATCAGCAGGTGGATATTCGCTTATTAGGCCAACAACCTATGGCCAGCATGTTAGAGCAGGAACAAAACGCTCAACCCAGTGCTTAAGAGAACCATGGCTATGTGTCACCAACGAGCTCGCCAGTGGCCAGTTGGTCGCACTGTCCGTTAGTGAATTATCACTCACCCGCTATTTTTATTTTGCTTGGCACAAAGATCGAGGCGATCACCCCTCACGCCAAGCATTAATGGAGCTAGCCAACAGTTTATTGCCTTAGTTATAACCGACCAGCCAGCGCATGCTCCCTAGGCTCTGGTAACCGTAAAAGCGATCACATCTGCCAATTGCTCGGTCTCTGTTGCTAACATCACTAAGCGATCAACCCCTAGCGCCACGCCCGCACAATCAGGTAGTCCAGCCTCAAGGGCAGCCAGTAAATATTCATCTATTGGCCGTGTTACTAAGCCTCGGCTTTCGCGTGCTTGGTTATCATGTACAAAGCGCTCACGTTGCTCTTTCGCATCACTTAACTCATTAAAGCCATTGGCCAATTCAATACCTTTAAAATACACTTCAAAACGCTCAGCTACTCGCGCATCATCGGGGTTAATACGGGCTAATGCTGCTTGGCTGGCAGGAAAATCATAAACAAAGCAGGGACTATGCTGACCAATATGTGGCTCAACTCCTAAGGCAAAGAGTAACTGTAAAATAGTATCGCGATCGCTTTCTTGCGCCAGTAAATCATCGGCTCCTAACCCGCCGCCAGCTTGGCGTAGCGCCGCTAATGAAGCAGTAAGCGGGCATACCCCCAATATCTCAACAAATGCTTGCTGATAAGTAAGGCGAGTGGGCAGCGGCGTATTCAGCACGTGCGTGAGCAAGTCGGCCATTTCATCCATTAACTGATGATGGTCAAAGCCCGGCCTATACCATTCCAGCATAGTGAATTCAGGATTATGTAAACGACCCGACTCTTCATTACGATACGCTTTACAAATTTGGTAAATAGCGCCGTAACCTGCTGCGAGCATGCGTTTCATGTGGAATTCAGGTGAGGTTTGCAAGTACAAGTCGAGACCATTAGCCATGCCAGGGCCTACAAAGTGCGTTTTAAAGTTATCTAAATGCACATCGGTCACGCCAGCACTGGCCATAGTGGGAGTATCTACTTCTAATACGTCACGATCAGCAAAAAAACGGCGAATAAGCGTTAATATCTGAGCGCGCTTTTGCAGCAGCGCCAGCGAAGCCGTTGGCTGCCAGGCAAGTGATGTCATGGTTATCATCCTAAAATAAGAGGATGTTACCCTTAACTCACTTTTAAGTGAACGAACACTAAGCCCTAACAGGCTAACGGCTTAATGCTTAACGCCGTCTAATGGCCCACCTTTTAACTCTACTTGATTACCTTCAGGATCGTAAAGGTACAACGACAGGCCCTCGCCTTGTGCGCCATAGCGCATAACCGGCTTTTCGCAGATCACGCCATTTTCTTTCAAATACGTTCTTAGCGCATCGGGCTGAAATGGAGAGATTTGTAAGCAAAAATGATCAAGGTTGGCTTTACATTGCTCAGCAGCATCACCCTCTTTGCCTAACGGACCATTAACATCTACTAAATCAATGAGTTGTGCACCTGCACGTAATTGATATAAACCAATGTCTGACTTTTCACGCTCTAAGCGACAGCCGAGCACTCGGCAATAAAAATCTAACATTCGCTCTGGATTACGTACTCTAAGTACCAAATGATCTAATCCTACAATAGTAAATAACGCCATGGGTCTTCCTCCCTAAGCCAAACTCAACCTTAGCATGACTGAATGTTGTACAAAATAACAGCACAACGCTCTTCTTCATCCTATTGTTTGTTAAATAACAGCGATTAATTCCTGATTAATAGGTCAAGATAGTTGCAAAAAATTTTCAAAAACCTAGAATGCTGAAAACCGAGGGCCTAAGAAACCCTCGGTTTTTTTGTGCCTGTCACTTACTGAGGTAATACCATCATGCGTATCGAAGAAGACTTAAAGTTAGGCTTTAGCGACGTACTTTTTCGCCCTAAACGCTCTACCCTTAATAGCCGCTCTCAAGTAGAGCTAAACCGCGAGTTTGTGTTTAAGCATTCAGGTCGTCGTTGGTCTGGCGTGCCCATTATTGCCGCTAATATGGACACGGTAGCCACCTTTACCATGGCCAAAGCGCTTGCCCAACACCAGATCCTAACCGCCGTTCATAAACATTACTCAGTGGACGAGTGGCAGGCATTTGTTAGTGCACAAAGCAGTGATGTGCTAAAGCATGTGATTGTTTCTAGCGGTATTTCAGATAAAGAATTTGCAAAGCTGCAACAAGTATTAGCCTTGTCTGACGAGCTAAACTTTATCTGCATTGATGTTGCCAACGGTTATAGCGAGCACTTTAGCGCCTTTGTCAGTAAAGTGCGTAAAGAATGGCCGCATCATACCATTATTGCCGGTAACGTAGTGACCGGTGAAATGGTGGAGGAGCTGATTTTATCTGGCGCCGACATCGTTAAAGTGGGTATTGGCCCAGGCTCGGTATGTACCACTCGCGTTAAAACCGGCGTTGGCTATCCACAGTTATCGGCCATTATTGAATGTGCCGATGCCGCCCATGGCCTAGAAGGTCAAATTATTGGTGACGGCGGTTGCACTTGCCCTGGCGATGTTTCTAAAGCCTTTGGTGGTGGTGCTGATTTTGTGATGCTAGGTGGCATGCTGGCCGCACATCAAGAGTGTGGTGGTGACTTAGTAGAGCGTGACGGTAAAACCTACATGAACTTCTATGGCATGAGCTCTTCTAGCGCCATGGACAAGCATTCTGGTGGCGTAGCTAAGTACCGCGCAGCAGAAGGCAAAACCGTTGAGATCCCCTACCGTGGTCCGGTTGAAAACACCATTCAAGATATTTTAGGTGGCGTACGCTCAACCTGTACTTATGTGGGAGCAGGTCGCTTAAAAGAACTAACCAAGCGCACCACCTTTATTCGCGTACGTGAGCAAGAAAATATCGTATACGGCAAGGAATAACAGCCATAAGCGGTAAGCTGTCAGCCTGTCACTTCATCACATTTTTTTGTTGATGTTTGAGTAGAAATCAGGCAGAGCGCGCTACTCCGCTCGACTCG
>NZ_JBQDEX010000108.1:0-9276 GCF_052084945.1 Oceanisphaera sp. | reverse complement strand
ACAAAGCCACACCGAACCCGCTGGCACAACAACATATATTAACATATTCATATAGGTTACAGCTGCACTTATTGCCCCCAGTTATCCCCTGCTCCCTTAAAGCGACACTCCGGCATCATGCATTAAGTTGCATTGAGTTAGCCTATTTGTAGTTTTTTTGTTAAGTTGGCGTCATCAGTAGGATTTATTGATCTAAATCAGGTTTTTAAGTTTAAAAATCCTGATAATTGCATTTGAGATGCATGTTTATTATTTATATTAATAATGACAAAAAAGCAGGGAGCAATGTATGAAACTAAACAAACTTGTCGCCGCTATTGGTATGACATTTGCCTTGTCTGTGCAGGCCAGCGAGCTGCCGGTCATTGATGCCGTACTCACCTCACCACCTTTGGTGCCACCACCTATTGAGCGAGATCATGCCGCTAAAGTGGTGGTAAAAATGGAAACGGTAGAAAAGGTAATGGAAATTGCTGATGGCGTTGAATATATGTTTTGGACCTTTGGTGGATCTGTACCAGGCCAATTTTTACGTATACGCCAAGGAGATGAAGTTGAGTTTCACTTATCTAATCATCCCAGTTCTAAAATGCCGCATAATATAGACTTGCACGCGGTTAATGGCCCAGGTGGTGGTGCGGCTGCGTCTTTTACCGCACCAGGTCACACCTCGGTATTTAACTTTAAGGCACTACACCCAGGTTTATATGTTTATCACTGTGCAACCGCCCCCGTGGGCATGCACATTGCCAACGGTATGTATGGGCTAGTGCTGGTTGAGCCAGAAGAAGGCTTACCGCCGGTTGACCGTGAGTACTACGCCATGCAGGGGGACTTTTATACCAAGGGCGCTTATGGCGAACAAGGGTTTCAGTCTTTTGACATGGATAAAGCCATTAAAGAAGATGCAGACTACGTATTATTTAACGGCTCGGTGGGGGCATTAACCGGTGAACAGGCATTAACTGCCAACGTAGGTGAAACTGTGCGCTTATACATGGGCAACGGCGGCCCTAACTTGGCCTCCAGTTTTCACGTCATCGGTGAGATTTTTGACAAAGTAAGTGTTGATGGTGCTTCATTAGAAAACCAAAATGTGCAAACCACCTTAATCCCTGCTGGTGGTGCCATTGCAGCCGAGTTTAAGTTAGATGTACCAGGCAACTATATTATGGTTGACCACTCAATCTTTCGTGCCTTTAACAAAGGGGCGCTGGGGATGATTACTGTGGATGGCGATGAAGATTCCACTATTTATTCGGGTAAAGTGGCGGATAATGTCTATTTACCTGAAGGGTCAGCAGTACAAAGTATTTATGAAGAACGCCCTAAACTCACAGCTAACAATAAAGAAGATCGTATGCTTTATGGTAAGCGCGTTTATGAGGCAAACTGTCAGGCGTGTCACCAAGCCGATGGCGCCGGTATTCCTGGGGCTTTCCCTCCACTGGCCAAGTCTGACTTCTTAAATGAAGACCCAACTCGTGCCATCGACGTTGTGGTACACGGCTTGAAAGGCCCCATTAAGGTCAATGGTAAGGCGTTTGATAGTATTATGCCTGCTATGAGCTTATCTGATGAAGATACCGCTAACGCCTTAACTTATGTGCTAAATAGCTGGGGCAATAACGGTACCGTTATTAAGACTGAAGAGGTCACCAAGCGTCGTGAAGAAGGTGAATCTATCGTTATGGAAGGGAGCGCTCACTAATGATTGCAGCACTGTTGCTTGGCTTAGCGGCACTACAAAGCTCAGTGCCTGCTCACTCTGATACGCACTCTACTAGTAAAATGGTCGAACTTCCCCGCGGGGAGGTTCGCCCCCTCTACCTCACCAAAGACAGCCCTTTTACTCCGGTGGCATCTTTTTGGCTGGATATTATGCCAGTTACAAATGGTGAGTTTGCTGATTTTGTACAACAGCATGCCGCTTGGCGTGCTGGTCAAGCGCCCGCTTTATTTGCTGAGGCGCAATATTTAAGTCATTGGTCTGAAAACGGCCCCACTCCTAAACAAGCAACCCAACCCGTTACCTATGTATCTTGGTTTGCCGCAGATGCTTATTGTCAGGCTCAGGGCAAACGATTGCCAACGGTATCGGAATGGGAGTATGTGGCTCAGGCCTCTGAGCACAGTAAAAATAGCTATGATGACGCTGAGTTTAGTCGGCGTATTTTGTCTTGGTATGCCCGCCCTGCCACAGCTGAATTAGCAAGTGTCGGACAAGGCACGGCAAACTTTTGGCAAGTGCATGATATGCACGGACTAGTATGGGAATGGTCACAAGATTTTAACTCAGCCTTAGTCACTGGCGAGTCTCGGGGGGACAGCACCCTAGACCAAGGTTTATTTTGCGGCTCGGCGGCCTCTGGCAGCGCCGACCCGTCTGATTATGCCGCTTTTATGCGCTATGGTTTTCGCTCTAGCTTAAAAGCCCCCTATACCTTAAGAAACTTAGGCTTTAGGTGCGCATTGAGCGCTGAGTAATAAAAGGAGATACCAATGAAGATACTACTCACATTGTTATTGCTGGCTGCATTTAACGTGCAAGCCGCCCTGCCAGGAGACTCTGTTTATCAATTAAATAGCCAATGGCAAGACCGCGATAGCAACGAGCTTAAACTGGCCGATTTAACCGGTAAAAAACAAATTATTGCATTAATCTATACCGACTGTATTACTGCTTGCCCGGTTATAGTAGCAGACATGAAGTCTATTCAAGAGGCACTCACGCCAGCACAACAAGAGCAAGTAGGCTTTGTATTAGTGTCGTTAACACCGGCCCGTGATACGCCAAAGATTATGCGCCACTTTGCCAAAAAGCGAGAGTTAGACAAACACTGGACGCTGCTTAGTGGTGACGATGAGAAAGTACGCACGCTGGCCATGGCGCTCAATATTCAATATATGGGGCTACCCGACGGTGAAGTTGCCCATTCTAACGCCATTACGGTGTTAGATGAGCAAGGTAGTATGCAATTACAGCAAGTAGGGTTACCCAGCGGACCTGAAGCGCTGATCAAGAAGCTGCTTGATTAAAAAAAAGCCAAAGACATCGCTGTGCGTCTTACGGCGTTTAGCGTAAAGCGTACGGCTGTTTCTTCTAGCTTTCTTTACTCTTCTAACTCAGCAATGCGGGCATGTAATGCCGTAATTTGCGCTTGTAAGTCGCTAACCTGCTGCTTTAGTGCTTGGTTTTCTGCAGCACTACCGGTATCAAGATACTGTTCGTAATCGACATCACAAAATAAATGGCCATAGCGAGCGTCTCGTTTACCGGGCAGCTTGGCCAATTTCACCACATAGGGCCCTTTGCTAATTAAGCTTTGTAGGCTGTCTTCTACTGCGGTTACATCGCTAAACTGATACAAGCGTGAGGTACGGCTGCGTAATTCACCTGGGGTTTGTGGACCGCGCAACAGTAATTCGCAAATAATGGCTAACTCAGCAGCGCTAAATTGCAGGTCGCCAAATTCGGTATTACAAAAACGATGCTGGTATTTGGCGGTGCGGGCATTAAAGTCGGCGCAGTTATTGACTTGATGGCGAGCGATTAACGAGTCTAATGCCACCTGCAACTCAGCCTCGGTTAAGGTAAGCACAGGCTGTCGATTGCTTTTTTGATTGCAGGCATTCAGCAATGACTTAAGCGATAGCGGATAGACTTCTGGGGTAGAAACCTGCTTTTCTATTAAACAGCCAATAACACGTTGTTCTAATGGCGAGAGCACTTCCATTTTGACACTCCTTCATTGGGTACTCAAGACTAAACCGACTAATAAAAAAACGCCAATAAAAACCGCCATTTAGCTAAGGGAAAGCGGTACGTCTAACGCTGCCCGCCGTACGCCAAAGAAAAACACTGCTCTTCTGCCGTCATACGGCCGTCTGTTAGCGCTTTTTCTTTATCCATTAAAAACGGCATACTAGTAACCGATTATTTATAGTGGCGATATTAAGGAGCAATAAATGCTAATGAAAGCGGACCAAGCGGCATTAATGGTGATTGATGTACAAGAAAAGCTGGCGCCAGCGATTGCCGATAGCACCAATCTTACGGCGCGTATTCAGTGGTTAATTAGTGCCTGCCAAGTACTCAATACCCCAACCATTTTTACAGAGCAATATCCTAAAGGCTTAGGCCATACTTTGCCTGAGTTATTGAGCCAAGTTTCTCAGCCTGAAGTGGTTGAAAAAACACACTTTTCTGTGGTAGCAGCTCACTGCCTGCCTGAACAATGGCAACGCTATTCTCAGATAATCGTCTGTGGCATGGAAGCCCATGTGTGCGTATTACAAACCGTACTCGAACTGATACAAGCAGGAAAAGAAGTGTTTGTAGTGGCCGATGCGGTGGGCAGTCGCACTGAGCAAAATTATCAATTAGGTCTTGAGCGTATGCGCAGTGCCGGTGCTCATATTGTAAGCCGAGAAATGGTGGTGTTTGAGCTATTACAACAAGCAGGCACCGAACAATTCAAAGCCATTAGTAAACAGTTTTTACGCGGCGAGCAACCTTAAAGCATTGATTGGGGAATGGGGATTGGGGTATAACACTTCTAACTCCCTAATCCCCGTTCACCCATCACTAACTCCTAAGCCTCAGTATTACTTATGCTTATCCCAAATGCCTTCTTCTAGCTGACTGTGCAGTTCAGGATATTTAGTGGCATCAAAACTGGGGACTCTGCCAAGCTTTCGTTGATCGTTGTAATCTTGTGCCAGCTTAACCGCAACACCAGATAGCAGTAAGATAGCCACCAAGTTCGTTAGCGCCATTAGCCCCATAGACACATCGGCCATGGCCCAAATAATAGGCAGTTCGCCAATGGCTCCAAACATCACCATAGCTAATACAAATAATCTAAATATAAGCAGCCCATTTTTACTGTCTTGCTCTAAAAAAATTAAGTTATTTTCAGCATAAGCGTAGTTGGCCACTATGCTGGTAAAAGCAAAAAACAAAATGGCAATAGCAATAAAAACACTGCCCCACTCGCCGACTTCATGGGATAAAGCCCGTTGAGTAAGCTCGATACCGGTAACACCTGAGCCTGCTTCAAATTGACCAGACAGCAAAATAATAGATGCCGTACAGGTACAAATAACCAAGGTATCAACAAACACTCCTAGCATTTGTACATAACCTTGAGAAGCTGGATGAGGAGGATAAGGTGACGCAGAAGCAGCCGCGTTAGGTGCCGACCCCATACCCGCTTCATTAGAAAATAACCCACGCTTAATACCATTCATTAGTGCTTGAGAAATAGCATAGCCAATGGCCCCTCCTCCTGCTTGCTCTAGCCCCAGTGCCGATTTAATAATCAGCATAAAGACGCTGGGTAATTCGGTGAGGTTCATTAACACCACCACAAAAGCAATAACAAAATAAGCCAGTGCCATTACCGGCACTACCAACTCGGCAAAGCGGGCTATGGTTCTTAATCCACCAAAAATAATTAGCCCAGCTCCTAGCACCAAAATTGCGCCAGAGGCCCACTCAGGGATGCCAAATGCCACGTCCATGGCTGCACTAATAGAGTTTGCTTGCACGGCATTAAAGACTAAACCAAAAGCAATAATCAAAAACACGGCAAATAGCATCCCCATCCAGCGCATGCCTAAGCCTTTTTCCATATAGTAGGCTGGGCCACCGCGATAGTTACCCTGCCCGTCTTTTACTTTATATAGCTGCGCCAGCGCACTTTCGGCAAACGCCGTTGCCATGCCGATAAAGGCAATTAACCACATCCAAAAAATGGCGCCGGGCCCGCCTAAGTACAAAGCAACAGCCACCCCAGCTAAATTACCTGTACCCACCCGTGCAGCAAGACTGGTGCACAGAGCTTGAAAGGAAGAAATGCCCGCAGCATCTGAGCGACGGCTGTGCTTTAGCACCGAAAACATGTGGCCAAAATGACGAAACTGGATAAACCCCAACCGAATGGTAAAAAAGGCTCCCGCCCCCAGTAGCAGATAGACCAGTAAGCTCCCCCAGAGTAAGTTGTTGATAAAAAAAATGGTGGAGTCCATAAATAAAGTCCTGCCTAAAAAAGTAATGGGTGCTGAGTAAGCGGTGGTCAGTGCACATGAGTGATGTTTACCGACTGATATTAGTGCTTGATGATAAACTATCGCCTGTATAAAAACGGCTATAATCTGCTTTTTTTACTATTTACTGACTAAAACGCGACTAGGGTCAGACGCTTGGCTTTATTTTACCGTACCTAATGAGAGATACTGTGTATTGTTTTATACAGACTTAAGCCAAGGATCCTGAACATGACCGATATACTCTCGCAATTACGTACGCTGACGACTGTGGTTGCCGACACAGGTGATATTGAAGCCATTCGTAAGTATCAACCACAAGACGCCACCACTAACCCTTCGTTAATTTTGAAGGCGGCACAAATTCCTGAGTATCAGCCGCTGTTAGCGCAAGCGGTAAGTTGGGCAAAAAATCAAAGTACAGAGGCAGCTCAACAACTTATGGATGCATCAGATAAACTGGCAGTGAGCATTGGTTGTGAGATATTAAAGCTGATCCCGGGCCGAATTTCTACCGAGGTAGACGCGCGTTTGTCGTTTGACACTGAGGCCAGCATCAGCAAGGCTCGTCAGTTAGTGGCTTTGTATCAAGATGCAGGCATAGGCCGTGAGCGTATTTTGATTAAACTGGCCGCCACGTGGGAGGGCATTCGCGCAGCTGAAGTGTTAGAGCAAGAAGGTATTAATTGTAACTTAACGTTACTGTTTAGCTTTGCCCAAGCTCGCGCCTGTGCCGAAGCCGGTGCTTATTTGATCTCACCTTTTGTGGGTCGCATTCTTGATTGGTATAAGCAAAACACCGAGCAAAAAGAATACACCGCAGAGCAAGACCCAGGGGTGGTATCAGTTACCGATATTTATAACTACTACAAAGCCCATGGCTATAAAACCGTCGTTATGGGTGCCAGCTTCCGTAACACCGATGAAATTATTGCGCTAGCCGGCTGTGACCGTCTCACCATTGGCCCTAACTTATTAGAAGAGTTAAGCCAAACTCATGGCGAGTTAGCGGTTAAATTACAAGATACAGGCGCCACAGAAACTCGCCCAACGCCCATGACAGAAGCTGAGTTTCGCTGGGAGCATAATCAAGATCCTATGGCAACCGAGAAACTGGCCGAAGGTATTCGTAACTTCGCTATCGATCAAAATAAGTTAGAAACCATGCTAACGGCCATGCTGGAAAAATAAAACATAGCGGCCTGCGCCAAGCACCAAGCACCAAGCACCAAGCATAATAATGAGATACCGGCAAAACAGCTGACCGTTTTCTTTAAACTGGGCGCTTGGTGCTAGGCGCTGTTCTTTTTTGATGCGGCTCACTCTTTTGTCACTCTAATGTCATCCTCCTCTTCTATTCTTAATCTCGTCATGCTAAATCTAAATTGAACTACCGGTTAATAACTCAGAAACTTACAGGAGAGCCCTATGGAAAGGAGCAGCTTCAGTCAGGAATTTGTGGTTAAACGGTCTCCGCGTTTTAATGCGCGAGAGGCAGCTAAAATTGGTCAGTGGCGAAAAATAGAAGCAATATTAGACGAACAACGTCTGCAACAAGAATTACGGCAATTTGATGATATAGAAGGATAATACCAATCTGGAAAACTAACTGCTCAGGCTTTATGGCTTAGGTGGGGTCGATTTCAACCGACTAAAAACCACAGCCAAAAGAGGTCGAATAAATTCGACCCTACGCTCGGGGTAGGTGGGTATAAAAGCTGATCTTTGTGTCTCCAGCGCTCAACGTAAAAAGAAATCACATAGTTAGTTAGATTGGGATAATCAACACCAAGCGCTGATTTTAAGGCTGAAAGCTGGAAGAGGTTCTGGCTTTCAGCCTTTCGTTTTTAAAGTGCCTTGCCAAACTTGGCGCTGATGGTGGTTTTGGTGCACAATTGGGTTCTTTTTTAAATATAAGGGCGTATTTATGCGGTTGCGTGTGATGGCTGTGGGCTTGTTAACGCTGGCATTGTCAGGTTGTGCTAATAACTGGGGATTTAATAGTAACGTCTCGCCTGAGGGCATTAAAGACTACTACAAAGGCGATAGCGTAACCTTGTATAGCAAAGCCGAGTTAGAAGGCATTAATTATGTCACCTTAGGCTCAATTGAAGGCGAAGCCTGCCAAATTGCTGCTATTGATGCGCCGCCTAAAGATGCTGATGCAAAAGCAGATGTACGCCGCCGCGCCGCCGATATGGGCGCCAACGGTTTACTACTAGATAGCTGTGTTCGCTTTAATGATATGCCCGGCTGTTTAGAGCAAGTATTGTGCAGTGGCCAAGCGATTAAGGTGGCTGACTAATGGCAAACACGCCGTTATCGCCAGAACCATCATCGTCGCACGCTGATGCTCATTCCACAGTGCTGAATACTATCGGCCTTATTCGCTCGCCTTATAAAGAAAAATTTGCAGTACCGCGCCAGCCCGGGTTGGTGACATCTGCCACTGCACGCCTAGAAATGATAGCGCCCTATAATGAGCCTAGTGCGTTTAAAGGCTTGGGCGAGTTTAGTCATTTATGGTTGATGTTTGTGTTTCATCACACTCAAGATAAAGGCTGGAACCCTACGGTACGTCCTCCTCGCTTGGGGGGTAATGAACGTGTTGGCGTATTTGCTACTCGCTCAACTTTTAGGCCCAATCCACTCGGACTCTCTGTAGTGCGCTTACTTGATATGTGTAAAGACGGTAGCAAAGTATGGTTAGAATTAGGCGGTGTCGATTTAGTAGATGGCACTCCTATTGTCGATATCAAACCCTATTTACCTTGGGTGGATGGCGTGCCTGATGCCCACGGCGGTTTTGCTCCTGCCGCCCCCGATTTAAGTATGGAAGTACGCTTTACCCCCGAGGCGGAGTTAGTTTGCGCTCGCTCACACATTGCTAACTTACAGCAATTTATTAGCGAAGTGCTTATGCAAGACCCTCGTCCGGCTTATAAACGCAAACAGCAAGCTTGGCAGCAATATGGCGTGCGTTTATATGATTATAATGTCCGCTTTGAGGTGTTTGGTCAGCTCACCCGCGTGCTAAGCATAGAACCAAGTGAGTAAGCTTTTGCGGTCATTGCGAAGACAATCCATTTAACAGGCAGCCGTACGCTTTACGCTGAGCGCTTTACGAAAAAACAAAGCCGCAGCTTTTCTTTAACGTAAAGCGGTCAGCGTTAGATGTAGCGCTTTCTTTTGGGAATGGATTGCCGCGCTACGCTCGCAAAGACG
>NZ_JBQDEX010000107.1:0-9606 GCF_052084945.1 Oceanisphaera sp. | reverse complement strand
GCCCCCATGGAGGGGTTTACGGCGAGTCGAGCGGAGTAGCGCGCTCTGCCTGACTACTCCTCAAACATCAGCAAAAAAATGTGGCTTCAAGCTGATCACTCCCGAAGGGCTTGCTTTACCAACCTTTAACGACACCGCCTTTAAATAGCTCTAATGCTGCTTCATAGACTTCTTTACTTTGAAATGCTTTTACAAAGTCTTGAATACGCTCATCATCTTGGTTGTCTTTACGTGCCACAATCAAGTTGGTGTAGGGTGAGTCTTTGTCTTCTACAAACAAGCTATCGCGGTTAGGCAATAAATCAATTTGTGATGCATAAGTAGTATTGATCACAGCAAATGTGACATCTTCTAGGGAGCGTGGTAGCTGTGGCGCTTCTAACTCAATAATTTTAAGATCTTTCGGGTTAGCGGTAATATCCAATGGCGTTGCAGCCAAGCCCGCATCAGCGTCTACTTCAATGAGCCCTTGCTGCTCTAACAGCAACAAAGTACGACCTAAGTTAGTGGGATCGTTAGGCACAGCGACTTTAGCGCCATTTTCTAGTTCATCCAAAGACTTAATCTCTTTTGAGTAAGCAGCTATTGGATAAACAAAGGTTTTACCTACCGGCACGAGTTCATAACCACGATCGGCAATTTGCTTATCAAGGTAAGGTTGATGCTGAAAGGCATTAATATCTAGGCTGCCATCGCTCAGTGCCACATTAGGCGTCACATAGTCACTGAACGCCACTAGCTCAACGTCTAAGTTATACTGCTCTTTGGCCACTTTAACGGCGACTTCTGTGACTTGTTCTTCGGCGCCAGAAATAACACCCACGCGCAGTGGTTTAAGCGGCTCCGCTTTTTCTGAAGCGGCTGTGTCTGTTGCTTGCTCACCGCAAGCGGTTAAGGCTAGTGCTAATACACTGGCGGTGGTTAATGCTTTAAAGCCCAGTTTCATAAGTAACTTCCTTTTTAATTAACGATTATCTACATAAGCGACTAAACGCTCGCCAACACTTTGAATAATTTGCACTAATATCACTAACAGCACCACAGTAATCAGCATGACTTGTGGGTCGAAACGCTGATAACCATAACGAATACCCACATCCCCTAGGCCACCGCCACCAATAGCACCGGCCATCGCAGAATAGTTCACTAAGGTGACCAAGGTAATAATAATGCCATTTAACATACCGGGCAGAGCTTCGGGCAAGAGCACCTTGGTAACAATTTGTAAGCGTTTGGCACCCATTGCTTGTGCAGCCTCAACTAGGCCTGCAGGCACTTCCATAAGTGCACCTTCCATTAATCGTGCCACAAAGGGAATAGCGGCGACAGTTAAGGGCACTACGGCGGCAAGGGTACCAATACTGGTCCCCACTACGAAGCGGGTAAAGGGAATAATCGCGACCAGTAAGATAATAAAGGGAATAGAGCGGCCAATATTGACCACTGAACCTAATATTTTATTAAAGGCTCGGTTTTCCCAAATTTGTCCGGGCTTACTCACATGTAAAGCAATACCAAGCGGTATGCCTAACACGCAAGCAATAATGCCAGAACCAAAGGTCATGAGTAAGGTTTCCCATGTTGCTGATAACAGCAAATTAATCATGGCGTCGGACATAACCCAGTACCTCTACTTGAATCTTATGATCTTGCAAATAAGCCAGTGCGGCTTGTGTTTGTGTGGGTTCACCTTCGAGCTCGGCCAACATAAAACCAAACTTTACTCCACCGGCATATTCCATGTCGGCGCTAAGAATACTGACATCTACATTTAGCTCGCGGCTTAAAATCGAAATTAACGGGCTGTCTACGGTGTCACCACTAAAGCCCAAACGAACTAAGGGCAGGGTGTCTGCAAGTGGCTCGCTAACTAAGCGCTGTTGATATTCTTCAGGAATATCTAAATTAATAGTCGAGGCAATAAAGCGTCGTGCTAGGTCTGTTTTAGCATTAGCAAAAAACCAAGCCACATCCCCTTGCTCAACCAGCTCGCCGTCGTTAATAATGGCGACTTTGTCGCAGATACTTTTCACTACCTGCATTTCGTGGGTAATTAACAGTATGGTTAACCCAAGCTTGCGGTTAATGTCTTTTAGCAGCGTTAAAATCTGCTGAGTGGTTTGCGGATCCAGTGCTGAGGTCGCCTCGTCACACAATAATACCTTAGGGCTAGGTGCCAGTGCTCGGGCAATGGCCACTCGCTGCTTTTGCCCACCCGATAATGCATTAGGATAGGCGTCGCCACGGTGGCTTAATCCGACTAAGGCTAATAACTCACTAACACGCTGTTTAATCGCGGCTTTGTTCATGCCGGCTAGCTCAAGAGGTAAGGCGATATTCGCGAACACGGTACGAGACGACAGCAAATTAAAATGCTGAAAAATCATCCCTATATTGCGACGCGCGGCGGGAAGTTGGCTATTATTGAGTAAGGTGAGGTCTTGGCCATCAACAATAACGGTGCCCTCTGTTGGGCGCTCTAGCATATTTACACAGCGGATCAGCGTGCTTTTACCGGCCCCAGATTCGCCAATAACCCCCATAATATGGCCAGATGCGACTTCTAAATTAATATTACGCACAGCATGCACAGCATGTTCGCCTGCACCGTAACGTTTACTGATATTGGTTAGCTTGATCATCGGAGGATGAGCCTTTGCGATATGGTTATCCACTACCTTAACAGGGCAGTGCAGATATAAGTCATGCGAACATGGCTAATAGCAGAGAATGCTAAGCCGTCCAGATGGCTGAGTCAATGTTAAAGTTTATTCGCGTAGCGTGAGGTGCGCATGAGGCCGCCATCTTGCTTATCAGTCGGCACTTGGGATAGGGTGAAAATAGCTTTATTTTTGTGTTGTGTCTCTTTTTAGAGCGTTGCTAGGTAGACTTATTACTGAATGTAGCAAGTGTTATTCAAGGACCGAATTTAAGGAAAAACATGGGCCAGTATTTTCTGCGTCGCTTATTGCTGCTAATACCCACCTTTTTAGGGATTACTTTGGTGGTGTTTGCGCTAACCCGCTTTGTACCGGGGGGGCCGGTGGAGCGCATGCTAATGGAAAGTCAAATGGCCAGCAGCGAGTTTAGCCAAAGCTCTCGTGGCAGCCAGGTATTATCATCAGATCAAATAGACGAGCTAAAAGCCTTTTATGGCCTGGATAAGCCAGTGTTTATCGCTTACTGGGAGTGGTTGGGTAAACTGGTGCGGCTTGATTTAGGGGATTCTACCCGTTACTACCTACCGGTATGGGAGTTAATAAAAGAGCGGCTGCCCGTGTCCGCCTTTTTTGGTATTAGCACTTTTATCTTAAGTTATCTGGTGTCTATTCCACTGGGCATCCTGAAAGCGGTTAAACACAATAGCCGCTTCGATAGTATTAGCTCTATGCTGATTTACGCCGGTTATGCACTACCTGCTTATGTGGTGGGCATTTTTTTACTAACGGTGTTTGCTTTTCAGCTCGACTGGTTTCCCATGGGCGGCTTTGTGGGCGATGACTTTTATTACTTAGACGGTTTTTGGCCAAAAACCTTAAATCTGTTCCATCATGCCTTTTTGCCATTAATTGCCTATGCTATTGGTGATTTTGCGGTACTCACCATGACCATGAAAAATAGCCTAATGGAAAATCTGTCGGCAGACTATGTACGCACTGCTGTGGCTAAAGGCTTGCCCTTTAATAAGGCCGTCACACGTCATGCGCTGCGCAACAGTATGATCCCGATAGCGAGTCACTTTGGTAATGTGATTTCAGTATTTTTTGCCGGCTCCTTTTTAATAGAAGTGATCTTTAATATCGACGGTTTAGGCCTGCTGGGGTATGAGGCCATAGTAGAGCGGGATTATCCGGTGGTGATGGGCATTTTGGCGGTCACCTCAATCATGATGTTGGTGGGTAATATTTTATCAGACATTTGTGTAGCGATAGTCGACCCTAGGGTGCGTTTTGATGGCTAGACTCTTTTCTGATCTAACGCATAAAAAGCTGCGCCGCTTTCGTAGTATTCGTCGCGGCTACTATGCCTTTTTGTTATTTATGTTGATGGTGGTGCTGGCGCTGACCGCAGAGTTATGGGCAAGCAACCGTGCCTTAATTGTTAAGTATGACGGTCAGTTTCATTTTCCAACCTATGGCGCTGTGATCACCGGCAATACCTTTGGCCTAGAATATCAATATGAAACTAACTATCGCGAGTTAAAAGCCCACTTTGCTGAACAAGCTAAGCATGCACCCACCGAGGATCACAATTGGGTGTTGCTGCCGATAGTCCCCTGGAGCCCGTTTGAGCAGGATTACAGTACCGAGGGCTTTCCTCCTACTGCCCCCAGCATCAGTCAGCAACATTATTTGGGTACCGATAGCTCGGGGCGCGATATTCTGGCGCGCTTGGTGTATGGCTTTCGCACCGCGGTTGGCTTTGCTTTTATTGCCTTAACTGCCAGCTATACCATTGGCGTGTTACTTGGCTGTATGATGGGATTTATGGGCGGCAAGTTTGACCTGTTTTTTCAGCGTTTTATTGAAGTCTGGTCTCAGGTGCCGTTTTTGTATGTCATTATGATTCTCGTGTCTTTAACTCAGCCCAACTTTATGCTGTTTGTCGGTATTAACGTCTTGTTTGGTTGGATGGGCATTACCTGGTATATGCGCACCCTGACGTACCGAGAAAAAGTACGCGACTATGTATTAGCCGCACGGGCGCAGGGGGCAGGGGCGTGGCGTATTATAGTGCACCATATTTTACCCAATACCATGGTGATGATAGTCACGCTGGCGCCCTTTACTGTGGTGGCTAATATTTCACTGTTAACGGCACTCGATTATTTGGGTTTTGGCCTAGCGCCGCCCACTCCCAGTTGGGGGGAATTGTTACGCCAAGGAGTGAATCACTTGGATGCACCTTGGATAGTGGCGTCTGTGGTGACGGCCGTGTCCTTAGTACTTATCACCGTTTCTTTTATTGGCGAAGCCATTCGTGAGGCATTCGACCCCAAACACTTCTCTCGTTATGAATAGGCAGGGATGCACACCATGATGAAAAAATTATGCATTGTTTTAACTGGCTGGCTGATGTTAAGCAGCGTTTATGCCGCCGAGTTACCCGCAGAGTTGGCGTGGCAGACCAATAATGAGGATCCTATTTTTGCCTCCTCTCAGGCCAAACGGGGTGGCGTGCTGAACGGTTGGCTGCTGAGTTTTCCTTTAACGTTTCGCACCGTCGGGCCCGACTCTAATACCTCATTTCGCTCTTTTATTCTCGAAAACCAACTGGGTCTTTATACGTTACACCCCGAAACTGAGCGGCCTATTCCGGCACTGGCCACTCACTGGGCCTTTGGGGATGACGATAAAACCATGTACTTTAAGCTAAACCCAGCGGCACAGTGGTCTGACGGCACGCCCGTAACCAGTGATGACTATGTATTTGCACTAAAAATGATGCGATCTGAGGTGATACGCGCTCCTTGGTATAACAACTACTTTAGTGAAGAAATTGTTGATGTGACCGCGTTTGATAAGCACACCTTATCAGTGACCGCCGGTAGCGCGAAAAGCCCACGAGAATTACTGAATACTTTGGGGCTTGCGCCTCAGCCAGCACATTTTTATGAGCTTACTGACGACTGGGTTCGCCGTTATAACTGGGCGCAAGCACCGGTAACCGGCGCTTATGTCATTGATAAAGTAAAACGCGGGCGCTCTATCAGCTTTAAACGGCTAGATGACTGGTGGGGTAATGACCTTAAATACTATCGCCACCGTTTTAATGTTGATGAAATTCGCCTTAATGTGGTGCGGGATATGAACATTGCCTATCGCCACTTTTTACGTGGCGATATCGACACTTTTGGGTTGATTTTGCCCGAGTGGTGGCATGATAAAACCGATACCTCTGAGTATCGCAATGGGCTTATTAATCGCATTTGGTTTTATAACGATATGTCCCACGGCGCCCAAGGTTTTCATTTAAATACCGCCCACCCTAGATTAAGTGATGTGCGGATACGCAAAGGTATTGCCCATGCTCTTAATATGCAGCGGATGTTAGATACTATACTGCGTGGTGACTATGAGCGTATGAATACCTTTGGCATTGGCTATGGTGACTTTATCGACACCGATATTCGAGCCCGCAGCTTTGATATTAAACGTGCTCGTGAGCTATTTGCTGAGGCCGGTTATAACCAACAAGGTCCTGGCGGCATTTTGCGTAATAGTGCAGGCGACACTATGAGTTTGGCGGTGACTTACACCACTCAAGAACATACCTCGCGACTGGCTATTTTGCGCGAAGAAGCCCGCAAGGCGGGGTTAGATCTGCAACTAAACTTGGTGGATGGCGCAACCGGCTTTAAAGCCATGCTTGAGAAAAAGCATCAAGCCGCTTGGTTAGGCTGGGGCGGCGGCGGGCTGTATCCGCAATACTGGGAGTTTTTTCATTCTGCTAACGCGGATAAACCGCAAACAAATAACTTGTTTAATATCAGTGACGAGCAACTAGATGCACTGATCACGCAATATCGCATTACCATGGATTTAGATGACAAGGCCACGCTGTCACGTCAAATACAGCGCCGAGTCCATGAGCTGGCTATCTTTATCCCCGGTTATCAGGTGCCTTATACCCGCGAAGCTTACTGGCGGTATGTGAAACTGCCCGAGACAAAAGGTACACGGCATTCGCCTTCTTTATTCTGGCCCATGGAAGGCGCGCCCTATAGTACAGGTGGTTTATTTTGGATTGATGAGGCGCTAAAAAAAGAAGTGAAATCAGGTAAGGCCCGCTTTGAGCCAGTGCTAGAGATAGATGAAACCTGGCGGACAACAGCTCAGTAATGGCACCGCAAGAGGTTAAGCAAATGGACCCCCTATTACAGGTTGAGCATTTAGCCGTTAGCTTTGCCACCGAAAATGGACAATTTCGAGTGGTGGACGATGTGAGCTTTTCATTGGCTGGCGGTCAAACGCTGGGGCTAGTGGGAGAATCAGGCTGTGGTAAAAGTGTGACGGCACTGAGTTTACTTGGACTGCTTCCTAGACCGGCAGGGGAAGTGGTTGGAGGGCGAGCCCTGTTTCAGGGGCAAGATTTATTGAGCTTAACCGCCAAACAACGCTATGCCGTACGCGGTAATAAAATAGCCATGATCTTTCAAGAGCCTATGACGGCGCTCAATCCGGTGCATACCGTAGGGCGGCAGTTGATGGAAGTTTATCAACTGCATAAACCCAATATGAGCAAACGCCAACAACAGCAAGCCGCCGCCGATATGCTCACTCAGGTAGGCATTCCCGAAGCTAAGGCAAGGCTAACAGCCTACCCCCATCAATTATCGGGAGGCATGCGCCAACGGGTAATGATTGCCATGGCACTGGCCTGTGAGCCCGACTTACTGATTTGCGATGAGCCGACCACAGCGCTTGATGTCACCATTCAAGCGCAAATTTTGCACCTTATTCAAGCGCTACAGCAAAAAACCGGTATGGCGGTATTGTTTATTACCCACGATCTCGGCGTAGTGGCACAAATTTGTGACCAAGTACTTGTTATGTATGCTGGGCGCAGTGCTGAGCAGGCCGATGTGCTCACCTTATTTGAACAGCCGCTGCACCCTTATACCCAAGGACTATTGTCGGCAATCCCACGTCTCGATCAACCCAGTAAAACCCAACTGCCCACCATAGAGGGCCAAGTTCCTTCATTAGAAGCACTGCCTACTGGCTGTCGGTTTGCTAATCGCTGCGCTTATATGACGCCTGCATGTGAGCAACAACCCGACAAAACGGTGGCGGCGACTGGGCATAAGGTGTGGTGCCATCACTGGCAGGAGTTAACCCCATGAGCGCTAAGCCCAACCAAATGACACCCACTTTACTCAAGGTAGAGCAGTTACAACAACACTTTACACTAGGTGGTGGCTTACTAAGACGGGGGAAGACGTTATATGCTGTGGATGGGGTGAGTTTTGAATTAGCCCCAGGGCAAACGTTAGGACTAGTGGGGGAATCTGGTTGCGGTAAATCGACGCTGGCGCGTGCGGTACTTAAATTACACGAGCCCAGTGGCGGGCGCATTGTATTTAACGGCCAAGATATCAGTCAGTACTCTCAAACCGACATGCGCCCGCTACGTCAGCAAATGCAGATGGTGTTTCAAGACCCTCAAGAATCACTCAATGGTCGTCATACTATCGGCGCCATACTTGAAGAGCCTTTTGTGATTCACGGGTTAGGAACGGCGAGAGAACGACGCCAATGGGCGGCTGAATTACTAGCCCGAGTGGGGCTGCCTACTGCGGCATTGACGCGTTACCCACACGAGTTTTCGGGCGGACAGCGCCAACGCATTGGTATCGCTCGAGCCATGGCGTTACAGCCTCAATTATTAGTCTGCGATGAGGCTGTGTCGGCTCTCGATGTCTCGGTTCAATCGCAAATTCTTAATTTATTACTCTCGCTACAACAAGAATATCAGCTGGCGATACTCTTTATTGCCCACGATCTCTCTGTGGTTAAACATATTTCGGATCATATTGCTGTTATGTATCTAGGGCGTATTATTGAGCTAGCACCTGCTGAAGTGCTCTATCAAGCGCCAAAGCATCCTTATACCCAAGCGTTGCTGGCAGCCATTCCAAAACCTGATCCTCGTCAGCGCCAAGTACCTATTATGTTAGAAGGAGAACCGCCGTCACCGGCTAATCCACCTTCTGGCTGTCATTTTCGTACCCGTTGTCGTTATGTTGGCGAAATATGTGCTAATCAAGTCCCCACATTGGCGAGCGACAGTGATAATAGCGCTCATAAAGTGGCTTGCCACTTTCACCAAGCGATTAGCAGTGGCCAACGCTTGCCTCAATCTGCTGTTGGCTGTGATATTATTCCCACAGTTACCACGCCCTAATTTCATCAGACTTAAACCACAGGACACCTTTAATGAGCACAGCCGCAATTTTTCTTGACCGAGACGGTGTTATTAACCAAGACACTGGCTATGTATCTAAAAGAGATGATTTCATTTTTATCGACGGCGTAATTGATGCCATGAAATTACTAAAAGAAAAAGGCTATCAGCTGGTTATTATTACGAATCAGTCAGGTATTGCCCGAGGCCTATTTAGTGAAGATGACTTTATTCGCCTCACAGAATGGATGGACTGGTCACTCAGTGACCGAGGGGTAGATCTAGATGGCTTCTACTTCTGCCCGCATCACCCAAATGAAGGCAGTAGCGAACACACCCAAGCTTGCGATTGCCGTAAGCCCGCCCCTGGCATGTTCATTGATGCCATTGATGATCTCGGCATCAATGCTGGCGCCTCTTATATGGTGGGAGATAAGGTCTCTGATCTTCAGGCGGCTCAAGCAGCAGGTGTGGGTCACCTTACTTTAGTGCGAACCGGCAAAGCGATCACTCCAGAGGGTGAAACCTTAGCAGACGACGTATATCCATCACTGGTTGAATTTGCACAAAAAGTCGCCTCCTTGAGGTAATTTAGTGCACTTTGCTTTAAAACTGACCGCTTGATTCATTTTCTGTAAATAAGTCTTGCGTCAAATCATGGCTTCCCTATAATGCGCATCCACTGACACGGGGCAAGTC
>NZ_JBQDEX010000106.1:0-9801 GCF_052084945.1 Oceanisphaera sp. | reverse complement strand
CTAGGTATTTTAAGTGAGTCACGGGGTTGATACCTGCAAGGTTATACCAATCTAAGTAAGTATATGGTCAGTTTGTATTAAGTAAAAAACTAAGGGCTATTTTGATCAGTTAGTTTTACAGATTGGTATTAAAAGGCTGCGTCAAGTTAAGAAAAAGCCGTACGCTCTAGGCCATACGTTAAAAACGAAGCTGAGCGTTTTTCGTATGGCGTATTATGTAAAGCTGTTGGTGCTATGGTTTGCTGAGGATTAAGCGAGATTAAGCAGTTGTTGCGACTGAACTTTAGCGGCCTGGCCATAGACGCCAGCAATCACTTGATTTCTTTGCTCCATTTGACCATTGGCATCTTTAGCCGTTGGGGTGTCTGTTGCAATATCAGTGGGTGACTTAATTGCAGAGGTTGATGCTGTGCTCGAAGTCTCTGCATTGGCTGGTGTCGTAGCGGTAGTTGTGGATTTCTCATCAAGCGCGCGGCCTTCTGATTCAGGCTCATTGGCTTGCTGGAGCTCGGCTCTGGCCTCTACTATTAGTTGATCGGCACGAGCGGCGGCATTTTTATCGGCGCTCGAGGGTTCGGCTGGAGCTAACGCTGCGGCCTTAACTTGCTGCATTTTTTCTATGGTGGCGTTAGGGTCACCGGCTATGGGTGACAAATCAACCGAAACTGAGCCTTCAACCACATACTGTTTACCATCAGGGCCGGTTTCATATTCATATCTTGCTGAGCCTGTATGTTGGCCCCCTACACTGGCATGCTGTTGCTCGTGCACCCGCACTTCTTGGTCACGTTGTTGCAGTTGCAGCAGTTCTTCTTGCTGCTCTATAGAGAGCTCTTTACCGGCGGCATTTTTTTGAGCGCCTATCGCAGCTTGCTCTTTGTCATCGCTTGTTTCGTCCGTATTTTCCTCAGTCGCTTGCACCTCAGCTTGCTCGCTGTTTTGCGCTATCTTTTTTGCTGCGCCTTCAGGCTGACCTTGACTCTTGTAAAGCTCAGGTGCGGCTTTTTGTTCAGATGACGTAAAGTTATCTGTGGCCGATTGTCGGCTAGAAGCAGTGTCGGTTTCGGTAATTGGGCTGATCAGCGGACGTTGAGCATTATCTTGCTGTATTTGGCTGGCCGCCATTGGTTGAGCAAGGGGAAACAGTTCTTGATTGGAATGAGGTATCTGCATATTACACCCGAATATCAATCAGCGTGCCGAGCATATCATCCGCTGTTTTTATCGTTTTGACGTTGGCTTGAGCCTGTGACTCGGCTTCTTTAAGTTGAACGAGATTATCGGTCATGGTTTTTTTGCTGGCATCAACAAATTGATCAGGATTAACCTCAGGGCGCGCCTGAGATTCATTCGCCAGTGTATTCACATTAGCTCGGCTAATATTAAGAGACGCGTCTGTCACGCTATCGGCGGCTCTTTGATAGCCTTGCAAACCTGCCGAAAACGGCGATTGAATATTCATAGTACGCCTCCTATATTATTTATAGCCTGATGTTTAATTATTAACCATTAATACCCTAAATGAAAGTGTTGTCCTGTTTTATCTGAGCTTAGCTCGTAAAAAAGACCGCCGTAGCGGTCTTGATATAATGGCTGTTGCACTAATCGTTACTTAGCGGCCAGCTCTACCGTGTCTTGCTTTGCTATATTCTCGAGCTCAGCTTGTTGGCCGCTTGAACGCAAGCCAATAATCACCTGCCATGTTACGGCCAAGGCTCCAACGATAAAGACGATGTCGCCAAAGGTGCGCACCCAGCGTAGGGTTTGTAATAAACCTTGTTGCATAAAGCTTTCGCTGCGGGCATACCACAAGCCTTCGCTGGCACTGGCTACAAACTGAATAACACCCACTGGCAGTAGACTGGTGAACAGCATGAGTATTAAGCCACCATTTAACCACCAAAATGCGGTTTTCATTAAGCTGTCGCTAAACACTAGGTTAGGGCGAATGTAGCGTAGCACTAACAATGTGAAGCCTAGAGCCAAGAAACCGTACACTCCAAATAAGGCGGCATGGGCGTGAGCGGCAGTAGTGTTTAGGCCTTGAATGTAATAGAGCGCAATAGGGGGGTTGATCATAAAGCCTAATACGCCGGCACCTAACATGTTCCAAAAAGCCACTGCCACAAAGAACATTAAAGGCCACTTCATTTTTTCCATCCAAGGAGCACTTTTTCTTAAGCTCCAGTTTTCCCATGCTTCATAGCCCATCACTACTAATGGCACTACTTCTAGGGCACTAAAAGTGGCTCCTACTGCCATTACCGGTGTTGTGGTTCCTGAGAAATACATGTGGTGGAAGGTACCAGGCACCCCACCAATTAAGAACAATGATGCTGAAGCCAAGCTGGCAACAGTGGCCATACGCTTAGAAATCAAACCCATATTGTAAAAAATAAAGGCCAGAGCTACAGCGGCGAACACCTCAAAGAAGCCCTCTACCCATAGGTGGACAATCCACCAGCGCCAGTATTCCATCACAGAGATATGGGTGCGCTCACCGTAGAAGAAACCGGCACCATAAAATAGCCCAATGGCAATCACAGAGCAGGTAAGCAGCAGTAACATATGCTTTTCGCCGGGCTGGCGCAGTGCAGGCACCATGGCGCGTAGCATGAGCACCAGCCACAGTACTAAACCGATAAATTTACCAATCTGCCAAGCTCGACCTAGGTCAACATATTCATATCCTTGGTGACCTAACCAAAAGTTGAGGTTGGCCGGCATAATTTGTGCGATGGCTAAGTAGTTACCCGCAAAGCTACCTACCACTACTGCAACCAGCGCCCAAAATAGGATATCTACCCCCAGTTTTTGGAACTTGGGATCTTTGCCGCCATTAATAATGGGGGCTAAAAATAGGCCTGCTGCTAAAAAGCCAGTGGCAATCCAGAATAAGGCGCTTTGTAAGTGCCAAGTACGCAATAAGCTATAAGGGAACCACTTTGACAATTCGAAGCCGTAAAAATGTTGGCCTTCTACTGTGTAGTGTGCGGTAGCACCGCCCATCATGATCTGGAAGGTGAATAGAGCCACCACTAAAAACAGATATTTGCCTAGCGACTTTTGTGATGGGGTCAGTTTAAAGCTGGTTAAGGGATCTTTTACCGGTGCTTCGGGAGACTTTTCATCTTCTTTGCGTAAGAAGGCCCAAGCCCAGATAAAGCCACCCACACCGGCGACCAGCAATACGATGCTCACTAATGACCATACTACGTTTTCAGCGCTGGGTTTGTTACCAATTAACGGCTCAGGTGGCCAATTGTTGGTGTAAGTGGCCGCGCCGGGTGTGCGCTCAGTGCCGGCAGTCCAAGCAGTCCAAAAGAAGAAGTGGGTTAAGTCGGTACGACGCTCTGCACTGGGCAAAGTATTTTCTTTCATGGCAAAGCTTTTGCGTGAACCACTGTACTCAGGGTCATTACCAAACAAGCTATGATAATACTCGGCGGTTTTTGCCATGGCGGCAGTGCGCAAGTCAGATATAACTAATATCCCAGTGGCATCGTTATAGGTATTCGTGCGGTATTCTTTTTTCAAACGGTGGTTGAGTACCGCTTGCTGATCATCGTTTAGATCAGCAAAATGCAGACCGTATTCTTTTATGCTGGCCAGCTCTAACCAAGCTAACAGCTCTCGGTGTAACCAGTCGGCAGTCCAGTCTGGTGCTTGATAAGCGCCATGGCCATAAACCGAGCCCAGCTGCATTCCCCCCACAGACTGCCATGCGGTTTGACCATCTAAAATCCTCTCTTGGGTGGTGAGTACTGTGCCACTTTCACTGATCACCTGTGCCGGAATAGGTGGGGCTGTGCGATAAACTTCTCGGCCAAAATAGCCAAGTATGGCAAAACTAATGGTAAGAACGACGATTAATATCGTCCAGAGACGGCGGTAGTTAGCCATGGTTCACCTCCTGGTGTGATACGAAAAAAGTAAGAAAATGAGCGTTAAACAAGGTGTTACTCTCCAGATAAAGGTGCTGATAAAATTACGAATAAAGTGTGGTTGGAATCATTTAGTCATAACTTTATTTGCAACTAGCGTGCCATTTTTTAAAGTGTTGATTTTTAAGGCTTTAATAAATTAGTGGTAAATTACACCCTGATCATTTAGGGTTATAAAAACCCGTTTACGGTAAATTTAACCATGATTTATGACAGGCTATTAGCCGATCTCATTGCTGACCTACCTAGTGCCGTTCGGCTCCAGAATTTAGTGCGCACGTTACGAGAGCATTTTGGCGCTGGGGCTGTATGTCTATTGCGTTTAGAAAGTGAGGCGCTGACTCCAGTCGCGGTTGATGGATTAGTGCAAGAAGCGATAGGGCGGCGCTTTATTATTGCTAAGCACCCTAGGTTGTCAGCGATACTGGCTCAGCAAGACACAGTGTCTTTTCCACCGGACTCTATTTTGCCTGATCCTTACGATGGATTATTAGAGTTGAATGTGGGCGAGCCTTTGCATGTACATGATTGTATGGGCATTAGTCTTTATATAGAGGGAAACTTATGGGGTGCTCTGACGCTAGATGCTCCTCAGGTGGGAATTTTTAATGAAGAGGCCAAAGATTATTTACAGCGCTTAGCATTGCCGGTGGTGGCTGCCATTAGAATGACGCAGTTAGAGCAAGATGTGCGCAGTTTGCGGCTCGTTCGCCAAGATATGCCAGAAGAGAGCGCCAAGTGGCATCAAAGAGGAATTTTAGGTCAAAGTACGCGGTTAAATACATTATTAAAAGAGTTAGATGTAGTTGCGGACTCTGACTTACCTGTGTTGTTAATGGGAGAAACTGGGGTGGGTAAAGACTTATTTGCCCATCGTCTGCATCAGCAATCACGCCGTCGTCAACAGCCATTGGTGCAAGTTAACTGTGCGGCTTTGCCTGAGTCTTTGGCAGAAAGTGAATTATTTGGTCACATTAAAGGGGCATTTTCAGGGGCGCATCAGGCTCGAGCGGGGCGCTTTGAAGCCGCCGATGGTGGCACCTTATTTTTAGATGAGGTGGGTGAGCTTCCGTTCAGTATTCAAGCTAAGTTATTGCGCACCTTACAAAATGGTGAAATACAGCGTTTGGGTGAAGATGCACCACGTAAAGTGAATGTGCGCATTATTGCCGCCACTAATCGCCTATTACACGACAGTGTGCGTGAGGGTCATTTTAGAGCCGATTTATACCATAGATTATCTGTTTATCCGGTGCCCATTCCTGCCTTACGCGAACGAGGGCGAGATGTATTAGTGCTAGCTGGGCATTTTTTAGAGCTTAATAGAACCCGGCTCGGTGTGCGCAGTTTACGATTGTCGCCAGCCTCTGAGGCGGCATTATGCCATTACTCTTGGCCGGGAAATGTACGGGAATTAGAGCATGTGATCAGTCGGGCTGCCATTAAAGCCATTAGCCAAGGGGCGGTGCGCGAAGACATTATTACCCTAGAGCCGGCCTTGCTTGATTTATCTGCGGGGTTAGTGGATATGTGCGCCATGGAGGGGGAGCCATCAGGTCAGTATCAGGTATCAAATGATAACGCATCGGCTGTGGCTCATGATGTAGTCATTAGTAATAAGGAGCCCATCAGCTTGCAACAAGCGACAAGTCAAGCCCAATGTCAGGCGATTGAACACGCTCTGACTCACAGCAAAGGTAATTGGGCTAAAGCGGCTCGGGTGTTAGACGTAGATGCGAGCAACTTACATAAGCTCGCTAAACGATTAGGCATGAAAGAATAAAAGTGATAGCGGTAAGCTGTAAGCGATAAACAAAGCCCACCCAGCACCCATACCGTCGATTTTTATGCCGTTTACAGGGCATTTATCTTAGGCAAAGAGCAATAGGTAGGCTTTAGCTTAGTGCTGGTAGCTGTACTTTAAACTACTAACACTGGACATTTGGCGGCGCTGGTCACGCGGTGTGACACGCTGCCCAGCAGCATGCCGTCTTTGTCACTGTGCGTACCGCGAGTACCTATGATAATTAAATCAGCTTCTTTTTCGCGGGCAAAACGCACAATAACCCTTGAAGGGCGGCCACTTTTTACAAAGCCACGTACCTGAATAGCACCAACAGACAGTGCATGGTCTTTAGCGTGCGTGACCACTTCTTTAGCATAGTCAGATAGCACCTTATCTGGAATATCCATATCTACAGGTCGGCCTATAGATAAACTAGCTTCAAATAAACTATGGTGCTTATACACGCAAATCAAAAAGATCTCAGCGTGTGGTATCAAACCTTGTAACTGCACAGCTTTTTCTACGGCCTTTAATGATAAAGCAGATCCATCAACAGCCACCACTATTTTATTAAACACGCAGAACTCCTTTAGTTAGCAGTACGTATCAAGCTATTCAAGGGGGCGACTTTTTTCGACCCCAATCCCTTATCGCGCTATGTTGTTGCCGTACTAATCTGGGAATGCTACATCACGTAAGAACAGGGCGATTTGTGGAAAAGCGATAATGAGTGCCGCTGCCATTATTAACATGAAAATAAAAGGGGGCGTACCGCGAATAACATCCATATAAGGGCGCTTGAAAATCGCGATGGCAGTGAATATATCACAGCCAAAGGGTGGCGTTGCCGAGCCGATAGCCACTTGTAGCGTGATGAGTACCCCCACTAATACTGGGTCTAAACCCGTGGCGGCAATAGCCGGCGCAAATATCGGTGTTAGTACCAAAATCACCACTATAGGGTCAACAAACATACAAGCGATAAAGAAAGCGACACAAATGGCGATCAGCACCCCGACGGGGCCAGCTTCGTTAACGCCAACCGATTCTAAAATGGCTTGCGGTACTTGGGCAAATGACAATACCCAAGAAAAACCATTACCCACCGCGACTAAAATAAATACCACCGCTGTGATAAGCCCCGTTGATTTAGCAATTTTATAAATCTCAGGTAACTTGAGTGAGCGAAACACCAAGAACTCTAATAAAAAGGCATATAACACACATACGGCTGCGGCTTCGGTGGGGCTAAAAATACCGCCATAAATACCACCAACAATAATAACGGGAAAAAATAGCGGCCATAATGCCCTGCGTGCAGCTACGCCACGTTCAGACCAGCTGGCTTTGGGTTCGGTAGGCACCTTATTTTTATGAGCATAATATAAACAGTAACACGAGAACATGACCAGGATCAGTAAGCCCGGGCCAACCCCTGCAATAAAAAGCTCAGCAATAGAGGTCTTAGAAATCACCCCATAAATAATCATACCGATGCTTGGGGGAATCAAAAAGGCAATGTCACTGGCGTTGATAATCAATGCCAAGGTAAAGGAATCGGAGTAACCGGCCTTAAGCATTTTAGGGCGCAGCGGTGACCCTACGGCAACCACAGTAGCTTGCGTTGAACCAGACACAGCGCCAAACAATGTACAAGAGGTGGCGGTACTAATGGCTAGTCCGCCTTTAATATGACCAATAAAGGCCATAACCATGTTGATTAAGCGGTCAGCTGATTGACCTCGCGTCATAATATCAGCGGCTAAAATAAACATGGGTACCGCAATTAAAGAGGCGGGACGAATGCCTGCCATCATTTGTTGCACAAAGGTACCCATTTGGCCAAAGCCATCAAAAATCATTACAAAGCCAACCACTGAGGCGGTGATCAGCGGTATCATCATAGGAAAGCCTAATAACAGCAGGACAATCATGATGGCCATTAATATAGTTGCCATGGTTTATGCCTTTTTTATGGTGATTAATACCAGGTTACACTTCGGTTTCGGTATCGGCGTAGCCGTCTACCACACCGGTAGATAAATACACATCGGGGCTGGTGATATTTTTAACTGCGGTCAGTAAATATTGAATACCGGTAACGGCAAAGCCGATGGGAGCCCATACGTAAATCCACCAAATTTTAAATCCCAGTGCCGGTAATATACGTCCGCGACTATACAATGTTTCTATATATTCATAAGAATGGTAGGCAAGAAAAAACATGACAGAGGCTGTAAATAAAGCAATGAGTATCATTAATAGTTTTCTTAATTTTGCCGGCAGTGAGTCGTATAGCGCAGACATGCGAATATGCCGACCATGGCGAGCGGCATAGCCTATACCCGCAAAAGTAATAAAAATAATTAAGATCCGGTTAATTTCACCAGAGAAAAAGAAGCCTTCACCAAAAATAAATCGGGCAATCACGTTAGCACAGGTATTAAGTGCCATCAGTAATACGCCAGCGGCCAACATGACAGATTCACCACGAGCAATCCACTCATCAATGACCCCTAATATGCCGGGTAAACCTGATGTATAGGTTGGGATATCGTCTTCTAACTCAGGGATAGGCTCAGACATAGTTCTACTCCAATATCGTGATAAGCCAACAAGCTAGGGCGTCAAAACTGCACTAGTAGGTAGGGTTAAATAGCAAATTCAGCTATAAAAATAGCTCCCACCTTAGTGCTAAAATTTGCAATAGAATAGGAGCTATTATAAAGCCCTACCCAGTGGGCAGGGCGAGGTTAGATATAAATAATTACAAGTCTTTTAAGTCTTGCTTAAACTGTTCTAACAATGCCTTGCCACTCTCACCGGCCATATCAACAAACTTATCTTCAACTTGTGGTGAGCGCTCTTTAAAGGCTGCGATTTGTTCTTCATTCAAACGCGTGACTGTTACCTTGTCACTGCTATCGGTAATTTTCTTGAGCGAGCTATCTGCTAAGCCATCGATATGGTCTAAGATTTCTTCAAAGGCATAATCTGCTGCCTTTTTAACCAATGTTTGATCTTCGCTAGATAAATCATTGTAGAAATCTTGGTTAGCCATCATAGCGGTGGTAAACCAGCCGTGGCCAGTAAAGAGTAGGTTAGGAGATACTTCATACAACTTACCTGACTCAATCCAGAAAATCGGGTTTTCGTGACCCTGGATCATGTTGGTTTGCAGTGCACCATATACTTCACCCCAAGGCAGGGGCGTAGGGGTTGCACCAAATGCCGAGTAAGTTTCTGATAAAAGTGGATTGGTCATTACCCGAATTTTCTTGTTATTTAACTCTTTTGGGGTGGTGGCTACTTCATCAAGTGTGACGACCATTTCACCTTCTGGATACATCTTTAACAGGGTAAGATCTTTGTCTGCATACAGTTTAGGGAAGTCTTCGTTAATGGCCTTACTTTCACGGAAGAACTTTACTACCGAGTTCATATCCGTAGGCATTAAGTAAGGAATAAAAAAGATTTGTGCTTCAGGAATAAGAGCACCAGTAAAACCTGGGGACTGGTTAACAAAGTTAAGAATACCGGCCTGAGTTTGCTCCATAATATCGTCAGATTCACCCAGCTCGCCAAAGCGATATACTTTTAAAGTGTGGTCTGAGTTATCTTCGATATATTCTTTAAATTTGTAAGCGTAAACGTCTTGTACGTCGCCTGCATACTCCTCGTGGGCATAACGCCAGTTGTCCGCATAGGCCGAGCAGGTGAATAATGCCAGCGCAGATAGTCCAGTGAGCTGTTTTAAAGTACGCTTTAAGCTGTGTTGCTTGTTCATTAAGCACTCTCCATGGTGTCGATCAATTGATTCGAGTTCTAACATCCTACAGGTAATAATAGACTGGCAAAAGAAGTAGCAAGGCGCAAGGGTTTAACACGAATAAGTGTATTTTGTTGATATAAGTCGAGTTTTGTTAAATAAATGGGTGGATTTTTATGCGTTTATTCCCAGTGATGTTTGAAATACCATCAGCTAGAGCTGCTACTAGATGAGCAACAAAGAATAATCGTTAAGCTTGCGTTTGGCATAGTCATTTCATCACTAATGATTATGTGGGGGAC
>NZ_JBQDEX010000105.1:0-9905 GCF_052084945.1 Oceanisphaera sp. | reverse complement strand
TTAATACGCTTTATGACGACATTTGGGCATAAAAAAAGCCGCTATTGCGGCTTTTTTGACTTTGTACTCGGCCTTACAACCCAGTTAGCAGTAACTTAATGGCACCACCAACTAAGGTCAGCACCAACACGCCTGCTATATACAGCGCCACAAACCACAATCCACTTTTATTGCGCTTTGCCATGGCTTAATACCCTTCTTCAAAATCTTCTACCTTGCCCGAGAAAATACGATAGCCCCATAAGGTGTAGGCAAAAATTAACGGCAAGAAGATGAAAATACCGGGTAATAAGAAAGTCAGGCTAGAGTCAGGGGCGCTGGCTTCCCACAGGGTTAACTGATGAGGAATAAGATAGGGGAATAAGCCCACCACTAATCCCGCAAACCCTAGAATAAACAGCCCTACCGCTAACCAAAACGGGCGGGTTTCATGGGGTTCGCCGTCGAGGTCGCGATATAATAACCAGCCAAATAATGCGCTAAGCAGTGGCAGGGGCAATAAATAAACAAAGTTCATTCCCTCTAACCAGCGCTCACGCACCTCAGCATTCGCCAATAGGGTCCACAGGCTGACTACGGCAAAAATCACCATCACAGTCAGCACCAACTTGCGCCCCAAATGGGCAGAGCGGGCCATCATATTACCGCGGCTTTTCATCACCAAATAACAACAAGCAAGTAAGGCGTATGCTGCCATTAATGCCAAACCAGTAAAGACACTGAATGGTGTTAACCAGTCTAAGGCGCCCTGCTCTCCTGCTTCTACGCCTTGCACCACAGCCCCTAAAATGGCGCCTTGGCAAAAAGTGGCAACGCCAGAGCCCACACAAAACGCCACATCCCATAAAGGCTTAGAGCGATGAGATTTAAAGCGATATTCAAAAGCCACGCCTCTAAAAATCAACCCAATAAGCATAATAATAATCGGGGTATACATGGTTGATAAAATACCTGCATAGGCGGCAGGAAAAGCGGCAAATAACACCACACCACCAAACACTAACCAGGTTTCATTACCATCCCAGACATGAGAAATAGAGCGCATCATGTGATCGCGTTC
Organism: Oceanisphaera sp.; assembly: GCF_052084945.1. NCBI lineage: Bacteria > Pseudomonadati > Pseudomonadota > Gammaproteobacteria > Aeromonadales > Aeromonadaceae > Oceanisphaera > Oceanisphaera sp. The sequence continues at coordinate 8,845 of NZ_JBQDEX010000105.1, read as the reverse complement.
ATGCTCACTTTTAAACCAGGGATATAAAATCCCTAACCCTAAATCAAAGCCATCCAGCACCACATACATCAGTACCGCAAAGCCCATTAATAAATAATAAAATAGCGCTAAGTCCATCATTAATCCTCCACCACATCACGTTGTAGCTTTTTCACCCATTCAAGGGCAAAGCTTGGGGCATTAACGCCAACCATGTCCTCTTCTAGGCGCGCTAAATCTGCCGGCCCTTTGCGTACTAATTTGGCCATAAAATACAAGTACACCAGCAGCAAGGTGCTGTAGGTTAATACAAATAGCGTAAGCGAAAATAAGACTCGCTCGGCAGGTAATGGCGTTACCACTTCCATGGTGCGTACCAAACCTTGCACTAACCAAGGCTGGCGCCCCACTTCAGTGACATACCAACCGGCTAAGGTACAAATTACGCCGGTGGGGATCATGACATTCATCAATAATAAAAACGGCTTACTTTCAAACACCTTCCCTTTACGGCGCAACCACAAGCCCCATACAGCGGCGGCAATCATTAACATGCCCAAGCCCACCATAATACGAAAGGAGAAAAAGATGAGTGGCACATAAGGGCGGTCTTCTTTGGCCACAGAGGTAAGCCCTTGTACTTCACCGTCTAACGAATGCGTTAAAATCAGCGACGCCACTTTAGGGACTTTGACTTCAAAGTGATTGGTTTCGTTTTCCATATCAGGGGCGGCAAACAATAATAATGGAGCCCCAGCCTCTTGCTCAGGCCAAATGCCTTCCATGGCTGCCACTTTAATGGGTTGGTGTTCTTTGGTGTTTAACCCATGAAAATCTCCCACAACAAGCTGTAAGGGAGCCAAAATAAGCGCCGCCCACAACGCCATAGATAACCCCTTGCGGGCAAAGGCTAAGTCACGGTTTTTACGTAAATACCACGCGCTAACACCGCCAATTAAAAAGATGGCCGTTAACATAGCAGCCAGCAGCATGTGCGCTAAACGATACGGCATCGAAGGGTTAAAGATCACTTCCATCCAGCTGGCGACTTCAAAGTGGCCGTCTACTTCAATATAACCGGCGGGAGTTTGCATCCAAGAGTTGGCGGCAATAATCCAAAATGAAGAAATCCAGGTGCCCAAGGCCACCACACAGGTGGCAAAATAGTGCAGCTTTTCACCCACTCTACGCCAGCCAAATAACATAATGCCTAAAAAACCGGCCTCTAAAAAGAAAGCGGTTAGCACTTCATAAGCCAGTAAGGGGCCTAACACTGGACCCACTATTTCGGAAAACTCAGAAAAGTTGGTACCAAACTCATACGACAACACTATGCCACTGACCACCCCCATGCCGAAGGTAATGGCAAAGGGCTTTATCCAAAACTTAGCTAATTGAAAATACACCGGGTTACGGGTTTTTAGCCACAAGCCTTCCCAAATAGCAATGGCTGTAGCCAGCCCTATGGTAATGGCCGGAAAAATAATATGAAAACTGATAGTAAACGCGAATTGAATTCGCGACAGCATAGCCGAATCTAACTCCATAACGCCCCCTTAAGCCCGCTGAAATGGTTTATTGCCACAGGCTGCATAGCCAGAGGTAATACTATAAAAATGGCTGAAAATTCCTGAATAATACGAGTTATGTACATAGCATACGCCTCAGAGTCAGTGTTTAATTGTTATTGCTAATATAAAGCATAAACTATGCCATAAAATAAAACAGCAGTGTTTGCATTGGCTTAGATCAACTAAAGCAATAATACTTGCCCCATCCGACAACAAGGTTTACAGTTTTTACCGGAATAAGTGTCAACTAGGTTGACGGTTAAGGCGCCCGAAACTAATCCTCTCTATGACGCTTATATTTTGAATTCGACATTTTACTTTTTCATACAAGATCAAAAATTCACTATTATGTTACCTGCACCCTTCCAAGGATAATAATGGCGCTCGATTTAGCTTTTGAACTCATGATGCTGCTTACCGCCGCCTGTGCGCTACTCGTGTCGACCTGGCTATTTTGGCGAGCGCGCAATAAACGCAGTATGAAAGCGCTGGCCGGTTTTGGCATTATGATGGCACTGTGGTGTAGTGGACATGTATCGGTGTTTTACGGCTGGCAGTCAATAGGCAAGCTGCTTATTTTAGCCAACCCACTGATGCCTACTTTTTTTCTCGACTTTGCCATCGGCTTTGTGAACCAAGGCCCTGCACAACGAGTGTGGTTAACGCGCCTAGCCAATAAACGCGCCCTGCTCTATGGGGCGGCGATTAGTGTCATCGCTATTAGTTTACTGGGTCAGGGCGGAAAAATTATTTCGTTTGGGCATTTTAGCCACTACTTTGTATTTAGCGGTATCGGTTGGTTTAACATCACCTACACCATTGTGGTGGGTATATTGGCACACGCCTTACTGTTGTGGGGTGGCCACCTTCACCGAGGCAATAGGCGCCGCTCTATTGCCGCTATGTTTGCCGCCGGAGCTTGGGGATTATTGCTAGCAAGTAGCTTTATTTTTCCCTCACTGGGCCTGCACTGGTACCCTTGGCCCATGTTGCTGCTGCCCAGTTATGTGGTGTTGCTGGTGTATGGCGTAGTGCGCTATCAAATGTTAGATATTAACGCCTGGGCCAACCGGGCGCTGTTATGGGTATTAATGACACTGCTGGTATTGGGCATTATTGCCCTACTTAGCTCAGTGGCGGGTCAGTTTGGTATGCAGGCATTAGCGAGCGTCCCTAACTGGCAGTTATGGCTTTATTCAATGCTATTACTCACACTGGCACTGGCTTTATACCAGCCGGTTAGTCAGCTGGTGAGTCGGGTAATTTATCCCGGCAGTCAACTCGATGAACAGCGCCTAGACGACTGGCTGCAACAGTTAGCCCAAGCGCGAGATTGGGCCGAGCTTAGTGTCATTGCCGAGCAATTATTGCACCAACAAATGGGCCAAGCTATTTGTGTACAGCTACTGCCCGCCCAACACACAGAGCAGCTCGCCCCCGGCCCTTGTATTATTTGTGCTTATCATGATTCTGGCTGGCAATCGCGCTTACAAGGGTTTGATGATGTGACACCCAGCGTGCGCTTGGCCGCTGATGTATTTGCGTCACTACTTACCACGCGTTGTAGCTTGCTTGAGCGGTCATTGCAACTGGCCGAGGCCGAGCGTACACGTTTATCGGAACAGCACTTAGTGGAGTTAGGTGGCTTGTCTGCGGCCATGGCGCATGAACTGCGCAACCCGCTGAATATTATCTCTATGGCAACCGCGGGATTAGCGGCCGATCGTAAAGCCATGATCCAAAGCCAACTCAAGCGCGCCGATCGACTCATTTCCGATATGCTCACTTATTCTGGCACCATTAGCGTACAGCGCCAATCTATTGCTCTGCTCCCCTTATTGACCAGTTTACGGGCACAATTTGATTGGCAGCAGGTGACACTTGAGCTTGAGGTAGATGACAGCCTAACCCTTTATGCCGACACTTATCGATTACAGCAAGTGCTAATTAACCTGTTAGACAACGCCTTGTCCTTTGTACGCAATCAGCCACAGGGTCATATTCTTATTGAGGCTAACAACGCCGGCTATATAACAATGCACAACAATGGCCCTGCTATTAACCCAGATATGCTCGCGCATTTATTTCGTCCCTTTGTGAGCCAGCGCAGTGGTGGTAGTGGCTTAGGATTGTCTATTGTACAGCGCATTATGGACGCTCACGGCGGTCATATTATCCATCGTCATAGCACTCGCTGGCCGGTAACGTTCGAGCTTTATTTTCCCAAGGATCTTCCATGACTCAACCTTTGTTGTACCAAGCGCGCATTATTTTAATCGACGACGAACCCGCCTTTAGAAGCTTAAGTTGCGAGTGGCTAACTCAAGAAGGCTATCAGGTACAAACCGGCGCCAGCCTTACTGAGCTTACCGAACAACTCAGCCAATTTGATGCCGACTTGATCTTGCTCGATCTTTCATTGCCGCCATACTTTAACCCAGCGCACACCTTGGCCGCTTTGCCGTCGTTGATTGATCGCCCCGTGATCATTTTAACCGGCCATGGCGAGCGCGAATTAGCTCTAGAAGCTCTGCGCCAAGGTGCATGGGACTTTTTAGCCAAACCCATAGATCCCGATATGTTGGCCGTGGTGGTAAAACGCGCGCTCACTAAACATTTGTTGGTGCGAGAGATTAACAGCTTAAAGAGCGACCTCACTCCTGAATCTGTGCTCAATCGTCTTATTGGTGCTTCTACTTCTATGAATAATATACGCACTTTAGTAGAGCGTATTGCGCCGACAGATGTACGGGTATTGGCCACAGGCCCCTCGGGCACAGGGAAGGAGGTGATATCGCGAGCTATTCATGACCTTAGCAACCGCGCTCAGCATCCCTTTATTCCTGTGCATTGTGGGGCCATTCCAGCCGAGTTGCTTGAAAGCGAGCTATTTGGGCACACCAAGGGCGCCTTTACCGGTGCTGACAAAGCTCGCAAGGGGCTATTAAAACTGGCTGATGGCGGCACCTTATTTTTAGATGAAATAGGCGAAATGCCTCAAGCCATGCAAATTAAGTTGTTGCGGGTTTTACAAGAAGGCAGTTTTTATCCGGTGGGGGGGCGAGAGCTCGAAACCATAGACGTGCGTTTAGTCTCGGCAACCAATGCCGATTTAGCAAAAAAAGTGCGCTTGGGCGAGTTTAGAGAAGATCTCTATTATCGAATTAAAGGCGTCAATATCGAAACCAGCCCCTTAGATGAGAGACCCGAAGATATACCCTTACTGATCACCCACTTTTTAGCCCAGCAAGCTAAGGCCCACCATCAAGCGCCTAAACATCCTGACAGCAGTGCCTTTAACTGGTTTATGCAGCAGTCTTGGCCGGGCAACGTACGGGAGCTAAAAAGCACCTTAGACAGTGTTGCCGCCATCGCACGTAATGGCCTTATTACTCTGGACGACATAGCACTGCTTTACCCCAGCGCGTCAGCTCACAAGGGGGCAATAAAGCCTCATACGGTTGTCGCCACCAGCTCAGAGCACACCCTAGAGTCGCAAGTAAAAGCGTTAGAAATTAGCCTGATCAGCCAAGCGCTCGCCAAGCATAACAACAACCGCACCCACGCCGCTCAGGCCCTAGGCTTATCTCGCCAAGGGCTGCTCAAAAAAATAGAGAGGTATGGGGTAAGGGCAGCGCCAAGCGCCGAGCACCAAGCGCCTAGCTAAAAGACAGCGGTCAGTTAGCGCTAGGCGCGGCTTTATTTCAAATTAAAGTAAAACACGATTAATAGCGCTATGGGTGATAGGTAGCGCACAACGGGAAACCACACTTTATGCCAGGCCCCTAACTCGCGCTTAGAATGTTCGGGATTCATCTTCCAACCAACAAATAACGCAATCAGCAAGGCGACAATTGGCATCATGATATTAGCGGTTAAATAGTCGTATAAATCAAACAAGGTTTTGCCTTCAAAGCGGGCAAACATATCCAGCGGAGTAAAATCAGACCAAACGTTGAGTGACAATAACGTTGTAATGCCTACCAGCCAGGCCGCCAGCCCACCGCCAATGGCCGCAGTTACGCGACTCACCCCTTTTTCGTTTAAGTAACTAACCAAAGACTCCAACATAGAAATAGAAGAAGTCCAAGCGGCAAACAATAACAGCACAAAAAACAAGGTGGCAAAGAAGCTCCCCCCCGGCATTTGTCCAAAGGCCACCGGCAGAGTCACAAAAATAAGGCCGGGTCCTTCACCTGCGGCCAAACCGTGAGCAAACACGATCGGAAAAATGGCCAAGCCCGCTAATAAGGCCACCCCAGTGTCCATAATGGCCACCACTACAGCGGTGCGCGCAATAGAGACCTGCTTAGGTAAATAGGCGCCGTAAGCCATCATGGCGCCGCTGGCCAAACTCAGAGTGAAAAAGGCATGGCCTAAGGCAATCAAAATAGACTCAGCGGTAAGCGCTGAAAAGTTCGGCTTAAATAAAAAGCTCAGCGCTTCACCAAAGTGCCCCGTAGTGGTGGCATAAGCGACCAATATCAGCAGTAATACAAATAAAGCCGGCATCAGCTTAGTGACAGCTCTTTCTAACCCATGGCGCACGCCACCGGCCGACACTAAAATGGTTAACCCCATAAACACCGAATGCCACATCAGTAACTGCCACGGCGAGGCCAATAAACCGTCGAATAAAGCACCGGTGCTTTCTGCACTAATATCACTGAACTGACCACTTAATGCCGAGATAATATAGGGCATGGTCCAGCCGGCAATCACGCTATAAAACGACAAAATTAAAAACGCCGCCAAGGTGGCCATTATGCCTACACCCACCCAGCGTGGGCTGCGCCCCTCTGCTTTAGCCACCACGGCCATAGTGCCAATGGGACTTTTACCACCGCGACGCCCCACCATGACTTCTGACATCATCAGCGGCAAGCCTATAATGGCAATACAGGCCAAATACACCAACACAAAAGCCCCACCGCCGTTCTCGCCAGTAATGTAGGGAAACTTCCAAATATTACCTAACCCGACAGCAGAGCCCACTGCCGCCATAATAAACACAAAGCGATTGGACCACAGAGCCGGCGTCACCGGTGTGAGTTTGTTTTGGGGCACGGCGTGGCCACTCCTGTTAATAATTTAATATGCTGATTGATAACCCTTTATTTTGCCATAACCCATCAGGGATGAGTAGCCTCTAACACCTTTACCCCCACTTACTCACACTGGGGTACCCAGTGGCGGTAAGCTCTTTAATAAACACAGAGGGCTGCTGTGCATCGGCCAGCAAAAATACCTGTTGGCGAGCACGGGTAAGGCCTACGTAAAATAAGCGCCGCTCTTCACCATAAGGAAAGGTGTCGGCCTTAGGGAGTAAGCTATCTAATAAAGCCGTGCTATTTTGCTCGGGCGGAAAACCATATTTACCGCAGCCAAGTCCTAACATAATAACGTGATCGGCCTCTTTGCCCTTGGCGGCGTGCAGGGTTTGTGTCGCAATATGTAAGCCAGGAAACCGCTTTCGCCACCTATTAAGCACAGGCTTATCTGGCAGACTAAAACGAAACCGGGCAAGCAAGTACACAGAGGCGTGAGGTTGTTCTGCCGCTATTTGCCCTAATAGGCGACTAATAACGTCTATTTGACTATCGGCATTAACGGGCAACACATGCACGCAGGGTGACGCACTTTGGGTGTGTGTGGTGAGCGTTTTGGCTAATTGTTCAGGATTTTGCTGTACAAAACGACTGGCTACTTGCTCTATTTGGTTATTAAAACGAAATGTTTTATCTAAACGAGTAATACGGCTGGCACCAAAGGTGTCGGCAAAGCGCGTCGTTAATGTGACATCGCCCCCACTAAAGCGATAAATCGCCTGCCAATCGTCTCCAACACAAAATAACGACAATTCAGGCGCGCCCTCACGCAGCGCTTGCAATAAATGAGCCCGCGGGCCAGATATATCTTGAAACTCATCCACCAATATATAGCGCCACGGCACGGTAAAGCGCCCTTGGCGTACCAGCTCTGCGGCCTGCTCTATCATGTCATCAAAATCAATGTGTTCTTGCTCAGCCAATTCATGCTGATAACGATGTAACAGCGGCAATATTAGCTGCAGTTGCGCCGCCAGCTCAGACGATAAATCTGTTGGCTCAGGCTCACCATATAGTTTTAACGCGGCCACTATGGGGGCCCACTCGCGAGCTAGCCGACGATAATCGGGTTTAGGTTCGGCTTTAACACGCCGACTACGCAGCCAATTATTTAACTGCTGATGATAAGCTTTATCTTCATCGCATAATTGCTCTAACCACTCGGCCAGCGCTTGAATGCGGGCGCTGTCTTGTTGTGCCAATGGGCTTAGGGCGGGGGTATGCCCATACACCTTGCTTAAAATCATTAAGCCCAGCGCATGAAAGGTACTGGTTTTAACATCTCGCGTGTTCGGTTGGCCGGCTAAACGTTCCGCCATTTCAGTGGCGGCTTCATTGCCAAACGCCAGCAATAGCAGCTCTTCAGGTTTAGCCTGTTGCGAGGCGACTAAAAATGCAGCACGAGCTGTCATCACGCTGGTTTTGCCACAGCCCGCCCCCGCTAAGACCAAGTTACTGTCTTCATCAACCACACAAGCTAGACGCTGCGCGTCAGTTAAGGGGTGGGCTTCTAGGGTGTCAAAGAGGTCGGCATATTCAATCAGCATCTGCTGGCAGTACTCGTCACAGCACTGATCACGCCACGCCTGGTTTGCTGTTATTAAGGTGCCAATTAAGCCAATGGCAGCCGCTTCGCGATCTGATAATTCAGCCGGCGGCGTTAAAGAGCCCCAAACGCTTGCTGTAGCTGGGTAATCAATGCTGGTCAGCAATTTTTGTATTTGCTGCCAACGAGAATGGCGCAAATAGCCTTGCTCTAATATTGTTAAGCACGCTTCGGCCACCGGTAAAAGGTGCGAGGCGAACAATCGATACCAGGCAATATTGATAGCTTGATATAAGGAGTTAGCCGCCGCTTTGGGTAGCCAGCCCAGTTCAATATCACCTTGTGCACAATATAAATGCAGCCGATAAAAACGCCGCCCTTTAACCAGCTTGGGCGGTGCACTCAGCTCGTGCCAACCCAGGCTATGGCGTTCATTTTTTAGATGTAGCATGACGCCAGAGTGCGTAAGCTCGCAGGCTAAAAAAGGATGGTTAAACCAAGGCGCCAGCCAATGTGCCCGAAATATTTGCATAAGATCCTTCAACTCAACATTGGCCAGAGGGCCAAACTTTATACCAATCTACCCCGAGCGTAGTAGGGTTGAATTTATTCGACCTCTTTAGGCCTTGCTATAGTTTTTA